>CAZSLZ010000105.1:0-12704 GCA_964607865.1 uncultured bacterium | reverse complement strand
CACAACCAGCCCTTCATTCTGTATATCCTTCACTACATTTGCCTTATCGCCGGGTAAAACCTCAGCTATTACCTTATCTATACCCAGCTCTTTTCCTATTACACCGGCTGTTGTATGGTTATCACCGGTCAACAGAATCACATTAACCCCCAGCTGCTTCAATTTTTTCACAGCCTCTTTTGATGTTGGGCGTACAGTATCACCAAAAGAAATCACACCGGCAACCTTCTCATCTATGGCCACAAAAATTGCGGTTTTTCCCTCGCCAGCCAATCGGTTATAACCAGATTCTGCCAAAGAAATATCCATACCCAGCTCTTTTATATAACTTCTTTTTCCAATAAAAATTTTCTTACCCTCAATCGTCGCAGATAAACCCTTGCCAGGAACCGAATTAAAATCGGCAGCTTTCACCAGCTTCAAACTGTCTTCTTCAGCTTTTTGAACCACAGCCCGCGCCAGTGGATGTTCAGATAAATCCTCAGCTGAAGCGGATAACTTCAATAATTCATTCTGTTCATATCCTGCCAGAGGAATAACATCCTGGACCACGGGTTTTCCCCTGGTCAGGGTCCCTGTCTTGTCAAAAATTATAGTGTTAATTTTATGAGCCCGCTCCAGGCTTTCACCGCCCTTTATCAAAATTCCATTTTCAGCGCCTCTGCCGGTACCCACCATAATAGCAGTGGGCGTTGCAAGCCCCATTGCGCAGGGGCACGCAATAATCAGAACCGATATGAAGCTCATCAGCGCCAGGGTAAAAGGCGGTTCAGGCCCAAAAATCATCCATACAATAAAAGTAATAATCGCAATTCCCACAACTATGGGCACAAAATAGGATGCAAGAACATCGGCTATGCGTCGTATGGGAGCTTTTTCAGCCTGGGCCTCTTCCACAATACGGATAATCTGTGCCAAAGCAGTATCTTTGCCCACCTTGCCTGCTTCAAAGGTGAAAGCTCCGGTTTTGTTAATCGTACCGCCAATAACTTCATCACCGGGGGCTTTATCAACGGGAATAGGCTCGCCTGTGAGCATGGATTCATCCACCGATGAATTTCCCTCCACAATTATTCCATCAACGGGAATTTTATCGCCAGGCCTGACCATAACCAGATCTCCAACCTGAACATCATCAACAGAGATGGTTACAGTTTCATCACCCTTTTTAATTCGCGCTTCTCGGGGTTTAAGATCCATCAGCTTATAAATTGCCGATGAAGTCTGGCTTTTTGCCCGGGCTTCCAGCATACGCCCCAATAATATAAAGGCAATAATCATCACCGAGGTATCATAATATACATGAACCCCAAGGCCCTGCCGAGTTATGAACTCGGGATAAAACGTTATAAAGACGCTATAAGCAAAGGCAGAAAAAGTACCTACAGCAACCAGGGTATTCATATCGGCAGTTTTGTGTAATAATGCCTTATAAGCGCCTATATAGAACTGCCGGCCTGCCCAGAAAAGCACAGGAATCGTCAATACCATCAGAATATAGTTCAGAATAGAGGAAGGGATAGCTTTTACAAAAGGAAAGAATCGTGGCATACTGCCTATGAATATCAAAGCTGTGAGTATTAAAGCTACAATGAACCTCTTTTTGAGTTCTCTGGCTTCTTCTTTTTTCCGTTGAATTAAATCCGGAGTTCCTGATGCCTGGGGTTCAGGCTTCCTTCTGCTTTTTATATCAGTAACCTGGTATCCCGCAACCTCAATAATCTTAGTAATAAAATCCGGGCTTATTTTTCCGGGTTTTGCCAGAATCCGGGCTGATTCAGTGGCAAAATTCACCGTTGCAGAAATAATATCGGGCTCGTCATTCAGGGCATCTTCCACTCTCTTCACACAGGAGGCGCAACTCATTCCAGCTATTGACACAGAAAATTCCTCGGCATCTTTCAGGGCAGTTTCAATATTTGCCACCTTGTAACCCGCATCTTCAATTATTTTTTTAATCTGTTCAGGCTGAATCAAATCAGGCTGAAAAACCACCTTGGCTTTTTCCGAAGCCAGGTTAACCACCGCCGAGATCACCCCGTCCATATCAACAACTATATCTTCCACCCGCTTCACACAGGAAGCGCAGGACATACCCTCAATATAAAAAGTAGCCTCCAAACCTCCACTTTTGTTGTCAGCAGCCTTATTTGCTTTCGAAGGCCGGGGAGGTACATAGGGGCAACTTTCCTGATTTTCTTTATTTTGATTATTATCGGAATTCATAGTTTTACACTCCATTTTTTTTCTTGTAAATACTGATTCCCAAAAAGCTTCAACGATTGTTGAAGGAAAAAAACGAAATCTACACGGAATTCTTCATCACGAGCATCCGCAGGATGCGTAGCGATCTCTGTACCACCCCAATTAAGAATTGGGGAACATAATGTTCGCAATGTAGCTTTTTTTACCCGGCAAAAATTCAGTCGCTCACTGACGCAAGGTAAGTGGGTTTAGAACAAACCCGATCTAAATTGAGATTGCGTCGCCTCTTCGAGGCTCGCAATGACAACATAACGGACTATGGAAATGTGACAGGCTTCTGGGAAACAGAATAAATCTTTACTGAGGCCTGATGGCTCGTTTAACCAGAACCGTAATTGCGGCCCCTGAAAGGGTGTGGCAATTTAAATTAAATCGAGTTGGTTTTTCTGTTTGCCTGATCTCTCTTAACATATAATTTAACAATAAATCAGGCAAAAAGTTTCCAGATCCTGACAGGGTGGAAAATATATTTCAATTGATGTAATTATGAATAGTTTACTAAGGAAATATTAAGTCCTTACATAAACGGATACCCCTTTTTTCTTCAGCATAATTTTATTGTATCCTAATAGTTTTAAAAAAAGTGGTTTACATATCAGTTTTGTCGTGGACAGGGATATCATTTTTAAATATTCTTCTTATTACCAGAAAGATGCAAATGAAATAGAAAAGAGCCATAAGCCCCGCCACCGGTGAATTCTGAATTCCCCATAAATAGTTATATGGCTTATAATAAAGATCAATAATTTTCAGCACATGAGAATAAATATAAGTAAACCCGATAAGGACCGAATGGATTATGACAGGTAACCAGAGGTTCTTTGTCTTGTAATATGCAAATGAAAGAAGAATACCCAGAAGAAAGATCCCAGTGAAATAAATAATTTTAAAACTAATATCGCCAGGCCGGAAGATATGTAAAATTGCAAAAATTGAATTGGCAAAGATGAAAGCTGCCGGTTTAGAATATTCTTTCAGCAATGACTGCAGAATATAACCCCGGAACATTACCTCTTCTACCAGGGCGAATAGAAAACCAAAAAAAAGCCCTTCCAGAAAAACCATTACAAGCGTGGCAATTGAACTTGACAGGATAGCTCCTCCGGATGCAATCAAGGTGATAATATAAAAACCAAAAAAACCAAAAGAAAAAATGGCAATAATAAGTATTTTTTTGAAATTTGCTTCCTTCACTGCCAACCCCAGGCTTTTCAGGCCCCGGGGATCGTCTTTTTTTACCAATTTATGCAACACAAAAAAAACCATGCAATATAACAAGACAATGTAAGTAA
Source organism: uncultured bacterium (assembly GCA_964607865.1). Classification (GTDB taxonomy): domain Bacteria; phylum Vulcanimicrobiota; class JAJTBE01; order JAJTBE01; family CAZSLZ01; genus CAZSLZ01. The sequence continues at coordinate 9,147 of CAZSLZ010000105.1, read as the reverse complement.
TACTAATGGTTCTGGAGGCCTTGATTTCGTTAAAAAATTCCAGGGGGTTCAGAGAAAAGGCAACAGAAACCCCAATAATTATTACCACCAGGCCCAGGAGCAAATATAGAAATAAGATTCCTACTTTTTTCATTATTTCTTTGGCTGGCAGATCTCCAGTAAAACCCCGCTGGTTGACTTGGGATGAACAAAAGCAATCTTCATCCCCATGGCGCCTATCCTGGGTTTTTTATCGATTAATCTGAAACCTGATTTATCGAGAATTTCTAGAATTTCTTCAATATTATCAACTTCTATGGCCATATGATGTATACCTGTGCCTTTTTTCTCTATAAATTTTGCAATGGGGCTCTCATCAGATGTGGGCTCCAGCAACTCAATCTTTGAATCGCCCAGGGGAATAGCTGCAACTTTTACTTTCTGGTCTTCAACTTCCTCCCAGTGAACCTGAACGTCTTTAAGAAAGGTTTCATATAATTTCACCGATTCTTCCAGGTTATTCACAGCTATACCAATATGACTAATTTTTTGCATGATTCCTCCAGAATAAAAGAATTATTTTTGGTTTTTTTGCGTTTAAGAATACAGAAATACTAAATATTTATTCTATTTTATCAATTTTCCTTTTTAGACAGTTATTTTGTAGGATTTTTATTCCGTTTTGAGGAATTATTCATGAAGACTGTATGAAGGGAATCATCGAGGTGTAATCATGGCAAATCTATTTGACAGACAAGACCAGAAAGTAATAACAGTACAGGTAGGTGATACATTTTTCAGGGGCGACGAGGTAGTGGCATATTTCGATGAAGTCCTTAACGGTTTATTGTCTCAGGATAAGTCGCTGCATAACAAGATGCAGTTTATAAATATGGCCAAAATTCTTATCAAGAAGAGAGAGAACAGGAAGGCATCGGGGGTTGTTTTTCAGGCGCTTTCACGGTATCCTGGTGATCCTGAATTTATGGGGATGAAGTCAGAAATTTTTGTAAGATTAAAGAATTACGAAAGCGCCCTGGAAACTCTGGATGAAGCCCTGGAAAGAAACCCTTACAATATAGATTTACTGATGAAAAAAGCCCGGGTTTTTTCTCTGATTCACGACGAAGACAAGGAAGAACAGCTTTATCTGCAAATTCTTGATATTCCCCGCAACGATTTTATGACAAACCGGAATAAACTCATTGCCATGCATCGCCTGGGAGATTTATATATTAAAGAAAAACGCTTTGGGGATGCTGAGCAGCTGGTAGATAAGGTGATTAAAAGCCATCCCGATGAAGCTACTTTTGCCATGTATTCAACAATATTAAGCAAATTAGGCAAAGAAGCTGAGTTGAAGCAGATGAGGGAAAGTTTTGCCCGGTATAAAAAAGCCCGTGATTATTTTGAAAAAGGTACCCGTTACGAAGCTGATGCCAAATTTGATCTTGCTCGCAAATATTATGAAGAGGGCTTGAATATATATCCCGACGAACCCCTGGTAAACATGAAGGTGGGAAGTATCCTCTTATATAAGAAAAACTGGCCTTCAAAAGCTGAGCAGTTCATAAGAAAATCTGTTGAACTTGACCCCCAGCAGGCAAGTTTTCGTTCCAACCTGGTAATTGCCCTGCAGAAACAGGGTAAATATGAGGAAGCCTTCGAACAGGCAAAAATAGCCGAGCAACAGGATCCACTTTCGAATTTAAACGTTTTAAGCTGCCTTGCGCTGGAATTGAATAAAGGCGATGAATTCATAGCTATCATTAAAAAAGCCATAGAAGAAGACCCTCATGGGACGATTCCCGCTCTTCGTTATGAACTTGCCAATTATTACAAGAACGTTGATGATCAGGAAAAGGCGGAGGAATGGTATTCCAAAGCTGTGGAACTGTATGTCTATAAAATCGACAGTTTCCCTGATGACTGGGAAACTTACCTTGACCTGGGGCACTGTTTTGTTAACCTGAAGAAATATGAACAAGCCGAGGGAGCCTATAAAATTGCCGAGCAAATAAAGACGACAAATAAGGAAGAGGTTTATGAAGCACTGGTTTCACTTTACCAGAAGACTCATGAAAAAGAAAAAGTTTCCCAGTATTTGAAGAAATTAATTAAAATCAATCCAAAAAAGATGGTTAATTACATCGATCTGGGAATTAACTACCTGTCACAACTCACCAATAAAATGAGGAAAAGTGATAATAATACTTGATAAACGGAGAAAACTGGATGGCTTCTGTGTATTGCGATAAATGTGGTTTCGAGAACGAAGATGAAGCTTTATTCTGTTCCGACTGTGGTGAAAGAATCGATTCCCCATCCACCCAGGAGGAAGAGGGGAAAGAAACAAAAGACCTTTATAAGGGCGTAAAACTTATACAAAATAAATACAAAACTGTTAAGGTTTCTCATAAGGCTCGAAAAAGCATTATATATAAAGCTCTGGATGTTGGCCAAAATAGAACCGTAGCTTTAAAAGAAATGGTTGACCGCTTTAAGGAAGGCCATGAGCGGAAAAAGGCTGTTGAAAAGTTTTATGAAGAATGTTCCAGGTTAAAACAGTTCGTCCATCCCCGGATTCCCGAGTTGTTAGACTTCTTCTCTGAGAATGATAAATACTATATAGTCAAGGAATATATCGAAGGCCAGAGTTTGAAGGAAATGATGAAAGCCCGGCGCAACCGGCCTTTCCCCCAGGAGCTGGCCGTGGATTGGGCTTACCAGATTCTGAATGTTCTTTCCTATTTCCATTCCCAGGACCCGCCTTATTTTTATAAAAACTTGAAAGCATCCAATATAATGGTGGATAACAGAAACCAGGTTTATCTTGTAGATTATGATATTGACCGGATATTCATTCCTGAGTATTCCGAAGAATTAACCCTGTCCACCAGGCTCAATCCCCGTGCCTATGAAGCGCCAGAAGTGCTGGAAGGCGACGTGGATATAAGAAGTGATGTTTATTCCCTGGGAATAATTATGTCTTATTTACTGACAGGCCTGGATCCCGAAGATCCTTATGAAACCCGCAGTTACGAAAGCGTGGTTCAAATAAACTCCGAAGTTTCGGACTATCTCAATACCCTTATAAAAGAAATGACCTCTTCTGATCCCCGGCAACGCCCCAACGATATAAAGAAAATACAGGAAGGGCTGAAAAAACATTTTTCCCGGCATGTTGATTTTCATTCCAGAGATAAACTTGAAGATTTACCTTCTACTGAAGAACCCGCCGGGCAGGAGAAACCAGAAGCAGAAAATCCGGCAGAGAAAGAGGAAAAAGAAACTGAAAAAAAACCAGAGAACAGGAAAGAAGACACAAGATCTTCTGCAAAGGACTGGGCTTCCAAAGGCCTGCGCTGCTGTGGAGGCTGCCTGGTTGCTGTTCTTCTGTTAACTGGCTTTCTATTATTATATCAATATTGGATTGCCCCCAGATTTGTATCGGTATATTATTTCAACAGGGGGTTGGATGCCGCTGAAAATTCCCAGTTTGAAAAAGCTCTGGAAAACTATAAATTATCCTTGCAATACAAGGAAGATTTTAAAGTATATACCGAAATGGGAGAACTCTATTTTGAGAACAACCAGTATCCCAGAGCCATAGAAGCCTGGGAAAAAGCTGTTAAGTTGGAACCCACCGCAAAAGATCAGCTTCAGTACTCACTTGCCCTCGCCCGGTTCAAGCTGGGAGAGGAACAGGCCCGGAAGGGCAACTGGGCTGAGGCTGAGCAGAATTTAAATGAAGCTCTGAACAATTATCATCTCATCAAGGAAATAATCGGCGATTCTCCCGCCATATTATCCACAGCCCAAAAGAATCTGGAAGAAGGAGAATATGCCCGGGCGCTGTTTTATTATCAGATTGCCGTCAGAACTGAACCAGAATCCTTTGATGCCCGGTTAGGACGGGCAATTGCCAACCACCAGCTGGGGAATTCCCCCGGCGTGGTAATAGAGGATTTCGACGAGATTTACTATCCGGGGATGAAATTGACACCCCGGCAGAAAAGCCTTCTGGCAGGGTTGGATAAAAATCTGGCAGAGAGAGGCAGGGTATATTACCAGTCCGGCACTTTCGGTTATGCCCTGGAAGAAGTGGAAAAGGCTCTGTCCATAGACAGCAACAACCCCAAAGCCCTTTATTATAAAGGATCAATTTTACTGGAACAGGGCGAAAAAGATAAAGGTTTATCGGTTTTAAGCCAGTTGACAAACAATTACCGCGCTGGTTCCTGGGCGCAGAAAGCCCGGCAGAAAATAAGTTTATATGTAGAACCTGCACCCAGTCCATATGTTAAAAACACCCCTTCAGGGCCACCAGATAGAAGTTATTTACCCCGATATGAAATTTTAGGCGATAACCGTAATGAAAAAATAGCCCGTAACAATGGCAGGATAATATTGCTGGAAGGATACTGCAATGACATCGATGCGGGAAAAACTTATTACGGAGAAAAACAGGGAGATAAAATCAAATTATATTATACAAGGGGAAGCCGGGAGGAATCCTGCCTGCTGGAGATAAGGGACCTGGAAATTTTCACCGTGGAGCAGAAAATCCCTAAAACCAGCCGGGGGAGGTCCACAGGTTATTTCGGTATCGTTCTGAACAAAACTGACGGTTCGTTTATAATGATAGAAACCCGGGATGAAACTCCCTTTGTGAAAGGTGAAAAGGCTTACGGTTATCAGAATACCAGAAGAAACCGGCTGAAACTTTTTTTGCCCGGCAATAATTACCGAAGCGGAAATTATGAAATTGAAGGAACGGGTGGTATAAATAAAACCTGAAAACTTGAGGAAAAGATTGATGACACCTGTGAACCTGGATAACAGGCGTTTTATGGTATTTGCTCTAATAGTTATGATCCTGCTTATAGATATTTCAAGGCTGCCGGATCAGCAGGTTACCAACAAAGCTGCCCTATTGTCAATTCGGGCTTATAAAAAATTCATATCCCCCGGCCTCAGTACCTTTATAACCTGCAAGTTTGAACCCAGTTGCTCTGTATATGGATACCAGGCCCTTGAAAGATACGGCATTTTCTGGGGAGGGCTCATGGCCGTGGAAAGGCTTTCCAGGTGTACCCCTTGGAACCACTCACACGGTTGGGACCCGGTAAACTGAATAAGACAAAAAAAACTCCATAAAGACTGGCTCATAGAAACTTGTTTAATACTTGCAGTTACGTATAAAAAAAAGACTTTTACAAGGCAAACAAATATTCTCCCCCATCCTTACGGATGCTCGTGACGACAAACAACCTGATGAAGCCCGTCATTGCGAAGTTTCGGAGAAACCGTGGCAATCTCAGTTTAGATCGGGTTGGTTCCTGGCATCCTTATCAGGGAGGAAGCATTCATTTTGTGGAAGTAAAAACCAGTCAGCTCCGGCATTTGTTGTATTGGGCTCTAAAATCCAGGCCCTCTTCCGCCGGGCCTGCTTCTCCCTCCCGGGCCACCTCTCCCGCCGGGCCTTCTTCTCCCGCCGGGCCTGTCGGAACCGGGTTTTCTTCCATCCCGGAAATCACCTCCGGGGCTGCCGGGCCTTCTGGTGGGGGGGGGATCCATACCTGCAGGTACTTTTTCCTTTTCGCTTTCATCAGTGAAAAATTCGTTTTTTACACCGGCGGTAAGTTCTTCTACAGGTTTTAGAAGTTCCCTGATTGGGCCGGCAAGGGCTTTAGGGTGCCCAATAAAACCAAAGAAACTCGCCATAAATAATAAGAATATTACTACCATTCTGCCAAAATAAGATTGCATCAGGGCCTTCTTCTCATTTACCTGTCGGCTGGCTTCGATATCCTCGAGCAGCTCCAGGGAACCTTCGTCAAGATGGTAAGCTTCATCGTGAAAAGTAATATGCCCCAGAAAATGTATGGTGTCATCTACAAGTATCGATTTTTCGGTATAAACATAGCCATATTCCATTACATCGGTGGGGATCGCCCTGTAATCGATATCAAGGCCTTCCAGTTCGATGGGGTGTTTGTATTCAAACTCATGCTCTGCATTATGGGTTATTTTAACGCCTTTTTCAATTACAACCGGAATTGAGTCTTCCCGGTTCAAAAGTTCGAAAACCACTTTTTTCTGCTGTTTGAAAACATCAATATTTCTGGTCTGAAACTGCTTTACTCCTCTGTATTCCTGGTTATCGGCATAGAATTCTGAAATAGTGAAATTATAATATACACTTTCACTTTTTGTCATGGGGGTGGTCAATGGATGCCTGCATTTAACCTGTCCCCTTAATTCGAAAGTATCTGCAGTGATATCCGGTGATAACTTCATACTTTTCAATTTATCAAAAGGATGGTTTACAGACTCCATGAGTTTGGCCAGCCCCGCATTCTCCTTGAGAAACCCCATAAGGCTGTATATCAGGAATATAAATAAAACCAGGGATAACAATCCATAAATAATTACAGTCATTTCATCACCTAAGATTTCTACATTGCTTCAAGGGTAAATTCCATAATAGCTCTCAGAACATCAGCCAGGCCTTCAGGTTTGCCGGTAAAACCAACGAACCCCATAATAAATATAAAGCCAGCCAATAAAACCCATCTTATGTTCACAGCGCGTTCATATAATTCCTGCTTGATTATCCGGGCTTCCTTCTTGTCGCTGATAATTGAATTCATCCCTCCTGGCTCAAGATGAAAAATACCATTTCTATAACTTACTTTGCCCATAAAATAAATTTCGGTTTCAGGGGGTATATAATTCTCGGTGTATTCATAGCTGATGCAGTATGCATTTGATGGTATTATATGATAATTGACAATTTCCTCTGCCAGAACCTGTTGAGATTTAAATTCTCTTTCTTCTTCTTCGTCTATGTCCATTCCTAACCTTGGATCGAGTTGAACGGTAATATTATTGGTTCCGTCAGTGAGGCGGAATTTGCAGGACCTCTGGACATTATGCACTATCTTTGTGTGGTCCACGTCATCTTCTCTGCCGGGAGTAGTCCAGTACTGGGTTACCTTAAAAGCATAACAGACAGCTTCTATACGTGAGAAAGGAGTTCTCAGAGGTTCTTCACAGGAAGTAACCCCTTTGATTTCCAACACCTGGGGGCGCTGTCCAAGAACATGTTTTTTTTCAATCAACTCAGAAATTGGAGTTGTTTCTGAGCCCTCAATTTTTTTTATCTTATTTGTCGATATTATTACTTTAACACCGTAATAGATTAATGCGATAAAAGATAATAACGCGAAAAGTCCACAACAGGCAACATCCATTTTAACTACTCCCGTATTTGTTATATATAATATTTGAATAATGAAGACTTTTTCCTGTAATTTAAGATTTAAAAAAATCTCAAATGTATTCAAAACAACCACATAAATTCTGCCGGGAAATAGCGAGAAGGAGTTTCCGGGTTTATGCTAAATATTAGCAAGGTCAGAAATAAAGTGGAGGTGGCTACCCTGCTTTTACAAACAGCAGCAAACTGGATAAACAATCATAAAGATGAAATAATTGATAAGGCATCCAAAGATATATATAATATAATCGATTCATACCGTAACGGAAAAATTCCCCTGGAAGAATCAAAAGCTACCATGGAAGTTGCTCTTGAGCATCTGGTGGAATTTCTCGGTAACGAACAGAAGGTTATGGACGCCCAGGAGAAGTTCGTCAACAAGGAGCTTATTACTTTTGAAGACGGAATAGCCTCAAAAAGAGTCGTCTATGAAATGGAGCTGGAAGACGTGCTTCTGGCAATCAGTTATTTCAGAGATGAGATATGGAATGCCATTGGCGAGGAGTTGAAAACAAAAAACTGCTCCACAAAAGATTTTCTGGTTATTGAAAAAAGAATTAACGAATTTGTAAATTTGCTTCTTATCAGGATAGCCAGTACTTACCATAAAAAAATGGAAGAAGTTATTGGGCATCAAGCTTTGGACCTAAAAAAATGGGAAGAGGTAATCAAAAGCGCTTACAACATAGAATTAAAAATTCCCTGCAAGAGTGAATTTGTCGCTATCGGCAGGCTTCAGGCAGAAGCAATTGCCCGCAGGTTGAATTACACCGAAGAAGAAGTTCACGACATAAAAGTTGCAGTGGGGGAAGCTTGCGACAATTCCATAGAACATGGAGTTTCTGAAAAGGGTGTTGACCTTCATTATCATCTTTCTCCTGAAGAAATGAAAATTGAAATAATAGACTATGGCCCTGGTTTTGATCCCTCAGGTAAAGGCAAGGAGCCTCCTGACCCCCTTGCTGAAAGGGGAAGAGGAATTTTTCTGATGAGAACCCTTATGGACAGAGCTGAAATATACTCCCGCTCCGGCGAAGGCACCATGATTGTTCTTGCAAAAAAAAGAAATTAAAATTCCTTGATTTGTAATGGGAAAAGCGGATGATTGATATTGAATATCGATTGGGGACCATCGATGATATACAGAAGATAATCGAACTAAACAAAAGAAGGCATCTTTTTGATATTTACTGGGGTTATGAGGGCCTGGAAATTCAACGTCATGTTGTTAATACATTTTATTCCACTTACAAAGAAATATTCCTGAATGAAGATTTCCCCCTTATTTTAGCTATGAATAAAAATAACCAGTTGCTTGGTTTTGTTTTTCTGGTATTGAATGAAGAAGAGGCTTTTGTTAAAAACACCCATGGGCGTATTTTTGATTTTTACGTTATCAATGATTCCAATAACGAAATTTTAAACAGTTTGCTGAATAAATCCATGGAACTATCAAAAAAAAGAGGTTGCCTGAATTTAAAACTGGAAGTTTTATACAAAAACCAGAAGTTGGAAAATTATCTCAAAAAAAGCAATTATTATATTGAAATGAATCGGATTCTTAAACCGGTTACCCACCGTGAATTTACTTCCCACCGCCAGAAACGTTTTTCTTTCCGGCCTGCTACCGAAAACGACCGCACTTTTATGCTCCTGGTGGTATCTCATAACTCGCAGTTTCTAATTCCTCCCAACAGGAAAGATGAAGCCCCGGAAATTCGGGATTCTTACTTCAATTTTTATACCAGCCTGGATCTTTCTAACCAGAAACAAATGAAGGCCTTCATAGCTGAAGATGTTGAAACCGGAAGAAAAGCCGGGTTTATAGTACTGGATCTGGAACCTGAGGAAATTTTGAGTAAAAAGAAACCCGGCTACATGGA
>CAZSLZ010000104.1:0-12733 GCA_964607865.1 uncultured bacterium | reverse complement strand
CGGCGTGTGCCGTTCGCCGCGCCGGTTGCGTTGGCCCCGCCTGTTGCGTTGGCACCGCCGGTTGCGTTAGCTCCGCCGGTTGCGTTGGCTCCGCCGGTTGCGTTAGCCCCGCCGGTTGCATTAGCACCATGGGGTGCCTGCGTCGGATAATAACGATGGTGATGGTGATGGACTACATGGTTTTGATGAGGTATATCTTGATAATAGGGAGTTAAATTAGTGTAAGGATTACTTTGATAGAAAGGTTGATAATTCTGATAATTGCCATAATTCCCAAAACCTCCCTGGAAACCATAAGGCATCCCCATGGGCATCTGAAACATCTGGTTCATCATCAGGTTCATTGAATTACTGTTGAACATTCCCCCACCATAAGGGTTCATCATAGGAGAAAATCCCATCATGGGTGAACCCATAAGCCCCATGGCACCACCGTGAAGGCCCGGGCCGTAACCCGTAAATGCATTTTGCATCATCAATTGAGATTGTATGGATCTCGCCATCTGAAAATCGGCATTTGCTAACTGGGTCATTGCAGCTGCATTTGATAAACCTGTCATAACTTAACTCCTCCTGATTAAAACCTTTTTTCTTCGATTGTTTATTATATCACACGGTATTAATATAATGTAAAGGAAATTTAATAAAACATAAAAAATAATTATTTCGGCATGATATCTATAATAACACTCTTTCTGACATTGTAAATAAATTTTACATGGGAATATCGGGTTCCGTTTATTAAAAATATGTTAAATTTTATTAACGTTTTGTTAAATATGTGGAATATTTAGGATAAATTCTTTAGAATATAAAAGAAAGCAGGTTTATTTATGAAGACAACAAATTTTAAAAATTCCTTGATTAAAAAGTCAGAAGAGTTTAAGATTTCTTTGAAAGAAGAACAGTTTGTCCAGTTAGAACTTTATTTCAAGATGCTGGTTCAATATGGTAAAAGAATAAACCTTAAAGGAAAATTAAATTACGAAGAAATAATTGATTTTTTATTCATCGATTCCATGGTGGGGGCAAAGTATCTGGAGTTGCCAGTTAACTGCAGGGTAATTGATATTGGAACCGGTGCGGGTTTTCCAGGCATTCCATTAAAAATCATGTATCCATCGGTTAAAGTTACGTTGTTAGACTCGTCATACAAAAAAATCAATTTCGTAAAAGAAGTATGCAGGGAAATCGCCTTAACCGACATGAAGTTTGTTTGTGAAAGGGCAGAAATTGCAGGTAAAAAAATAGAATACAGAGAACAATACAATTGTGTTACATCTAAAGCTTTGGCGGGCCTGCCTGTTTTATTGGAATTGGCTTCGCCTTTTGTAAGGCCTGAAGGAAAGGTGGTCTGCTGGAAGGGAATTAATTACAATGAAGAATTGAAACTAATGGGCGAAGGTTATAAACGTTTGTCGTTGAATACTCCCGGAGTTATTAAATATAATATTTCGCCAGATAGTGAAACCAATTTGTTAATTTTTTTAAAAATGGATACTTTGGAAAAAAGGTATCCCCGTTCTTATCAGGCAATAAAAAGAGAGCCAATAAAATAAGTCAGGGGTAAGTGATCTTAATGTTAGATTTTTTCAAAAATATTTTTGGCGGACAGAACGAAGAAAGCCCAACCCGTTCACAACAGAGTTTTGGTAATAAAGGCAGCGCCAGAGATATAAAAAGAGTATATATAAGGGGTTTTGAAGAAGGTGTAAACTGCACTGTCCAGAAAACCGCTATTTCTGCAAGAAAGGGTTGGAAAACCAGGGTCAGAAAAATAGAAACAGATAACTTCACTATTGAAATTCCTGAACTGATGGGAGTAGATCCTTTGCCCATCAAAGTTGGCGATACAATTCACATTAAAATCCCATGCGGTAATGAACACGCTGTCTTTGATTCCCAAATATTGAACATTCCCGAAGATACCCGGGCTCCAAATTTCGAAATGGAATATCCTCAAGAAGTGAATTATCAGGAAATCAGAAAAAGAAAACATGTCCGGGTCAATTCCAGTTTTCCTGCCAGAATAATGCTGGTGGACAGCGGAGAAACAGACTGGGAACCGGTAAGGCTCTATAATTTCAGTGTCAGTGGCTTGGCAATAGGTTACAAACGCGCAATTAACGAAAACGAAATAGTCAAAATTAAGATAACTTCAATGCAGTTTCCCCTCACAATTTCCGGCGTGGTGGTCAGAAATGCTGAATTGGAAAAGGAACAGAGGCTGGACAATAAGGACGAATATCTGGTGGCGATTCAATACATTAATGTAACCGATATGGATCAGCAACTGCTTACCAGTATGTTCAACTTCCTGCAGAGAATGAAAACATAGCGAATTTAAAGGGCTAAACCTTTTCCATATTGAATTAAAACTATGTGAATAACACCCCGGGTATTCCCCGGGGATTTTTAACTAATTTACTTTTTCGGGAGTGGTTTTTATGAGGACAATTCTTCAGAAGAATAAATCCTGTCAGGTGCCTGAATCTGAAGAAAAATACCGGACAGTGGGAAAATCTTTAAAACGATATGATGCCATAGATAAAGTTACCGGCCAGGGCAAATATATTGATGACCTAAAATTACAGGGAATGCTTTTTGCAAAAGTATTGCGCTCAAAATATGCCCATGCAGACCTGTTATCCATTGATACCAAAGAAGCTGAAAAAATACAGGGAGTCTGGGCTGTGGTAACCGGAAAGAAATTTGCCCACAAAAGAATAGGTGAATGTATTAACGACCAGCCCGTGATGGCCCATACCAAAGTTCGGTTTATCGGCGAACCCGTAGCAGCTGTAATTGCTGATACCCCGGAAATCGCCACCCGTGCCCTGGAGTTAATCCGTGTGGAATATCGCCCCGAAAAACCGGTTTTCGATCCCCGGGAGGCCATGAAACCTGACGCCCCCATAATCCATGAAGACCTTCATGAATATGAATGCTTCAAGACCTTCTGTCCTCAGAAAGGAACCAATATTTTCCATCATTTCAAAGTAAGAAAGGGAAACGTTGATAAGGGGTTCGATGAAGCTGACCGGATTTTTGAACATGAGTTTTCTTTTCCTCATATCAGCCATTGCCAGATGGAACCCCATGGCTGCATTGCCTATCACAAAACTGACGGAATGCTGGAAGTTTACGCCTCTGCTCAATCCCCTTTCCTGGTAAGGAATGTTCTTACTCATTTATTTGACAAAAACCATTCCCAGGTAAGGGTGGTAGTACCTTACATAGGAGGTGGTTTCGGCGGAAAATCCGACTGCACCATAGAACCCCTGGCTGCCCTTATAGCAAGCGAAGTTCCCGGTAAACCCGTCAAACTTGTTTTGGAAAGAGAAGAAATGTTCTGCGGTTCAGTTATCGGCAGAGGTTGTCATGTGAAAATCAGAACCGGAGTTACAAAAGACGGTATGCTGACTGCCAGAAAAATTGACCTGGCGTTCAACGCAGGGGCATACGGCGAATACTGCATTAATATAATTGTAGGGGGCGGCCAGAACTCCACCGGCCCTTATTTTATTCCCAATGTTCAAATCGATTCCCACGCTGTTTATACCAACCTTCCCTATGTAGGGGCTTATCGCGGATATGGCCACCCTGAAGGACACTGGGCTGCGGAAAGACAGATGGACATTATCGCCGGTAAGATGGGATTCGACCCTGCCCAATTCCGCTTGAAAAATTTATTATCGCCGGGAAAAACCAATGCTATAGGACAGACTATAGAAGCTGGTAACGGCGACCCCGCAGAATGCCTCCGCCAGGTAGCAAAAGCTCTGGACTGGGAAAACTGGAAAAAAATTTCCACCGAAAAAAAAGACAATGGCCGATATATCCGGGGAAAAGGGTTCGCCTCACTGATGAAATCCCCGGTTATGGCCACCAGCGCGCCTTCCATGTGCCAGCTGCGGTTCAATGAAGACTGCTCAGTTAACATTCAGGTAAGCGCCACAGACATGGGCCAGGGCTCAACCACAGCTCTGAGCCAGATTGCCGCCGAAACCCTGAAGATTGATCCCCAAAAAGTAAGGGTATCCACCACTATCGATACTGAAAGACACCCCTACGACTGGCAGACTGTTGCTTCCCGGACAACCTGGATGTGTGGAAATGCCGTGGTTCGGGCTTGTATGGAAGCTATCGGTAAAATTAAAAACATGGCTGCCCAGATATGGGAGCTGGATTCAGTTGAAAAAATTGAATATGACGGAACCAACGTAAAAGCACCCGGCGGAAAATGCCTGCCGGTAAAATCTCTTATAATGGGATATGTTTTTGATGACGGTATGGCTCTGGGAGGGCCTGTAACGGGAACCGGATATTTTCTGCCTCCAAAAATCGTTTATCATGACCCTGAAACCGGGCAGGGCAACGCTGCCGCCGAATGGACCTTCGGCGCCCAGGGCGTGGATATGTCTATTGATAAATTGACGGGAGAAATAAAGGTCCACAAACTGGTTACCGCCATGGACGTAGGCAAGGTGATTAACCCGGTCCTGGCGCGGGGCCAGTTGATAGGCGCAATGGTACAGGCTTTCGGCCCAGCTCATTTCGAAGAAATGGTCTATTCCGGCGAAGGGCTGGTAAGAAATGACAACCTTACCGATTATAAAGTTCCCACCGTTGCTGATCTGGCAGATACAGAAATTGAAGTGATTTTTTTGGAAACTCCTCAACATGACGGCCCTTATGGAGCGCGCCCATTAGCCGAGCACGGAACTGTCGGTGTTGCGCCGGCTTTTGCCAACGCCATCCGCAATGCTACAGGGGCAGAGTTTTATCACCTACCGGTTACCACCGATAAAATCATGGCTCAGTTGGGAAAGGAGGAGAATTAAATGATTACCCATGAATTCTCGTACAGGAAACCTGAAACCCTCGAAGAAGCTTCTACCCTGTTGATGGAAAACAAAAATTCCCAGATCCTGGCCGGAGGCACTGACCTTCTGGTAAAATTACGCAAGGGAAACCACCGCCCCGATCTGGTGGTGGATATTAAAAGAATTCCCCGGCTCTGTCAGCTGGAATGGAAAGAAAAAGGGCTTTTCATAGGCGCCGGCATAACTATTACAGGGTTAAAAAATTCTAATGAGGTTAAGAAGTTCTTCCCCGCACTTCACCAGGCCACTTTTCGATTCGGCTGCTATGAAGTTCGCAACCGCGCCACCGTGGGAGGAAACATCTGTAATGCCTCGCCGGGAGCCGAATGCGGCGGGCCGGCAGTGGTTTATGAAGCCCGGGTTGAAATTTTCGGAAACGGAAAATTCCGCCAGGTTCCAATAAATGAATTTTTAACCGGGCCGGGCTGGACCAGCCTCGAACCAGGAGAAATTATGACCGGGCTTATTTTGCCCCGTCCACCGGAAAATTCGGTTTCTGCCTACAGAAGAACTGCCAGGGTAAAAGGACAGGACCTGGCAACCTGCGCCATCACCATTTTGGCTGTCAATCCCGAAAAACCCTCAGACAGAAAAATCCGGGCAGGATTATCAGCAGTAATGAAAACTCCTTTCAGATCCCCGGAATTAGAAGAAATTCTTTCCCATAAGGCAATTGACTCAAAAGTCCTGAAACAGGCAAGAACCTGGCTTAAGGAAAACATATATCCCCGGGCTTCCAGCCTGCGAGGCACCCCCGGCTATAAAAAAGAAGTCATGGGGGGAATGCTGGAAATACTACTGGAAGAACTGGGATTGCTGAAAAAAGCTTAATTAAATGTGTATTGCATAATTTTCTATAAAAAAATCGCCGACGGCGATTTTTTTTTGTTTGCATATTTAAATCTTAAAATTTGGTTACTTCTCTTTTTCCGGGGCCTGAAAGATTCACGCTGTCGGTGTTTCCCAGTAAATCTCCGTTCAAAGGCGGGGAGTATGGTTCGTTGGTACTGGGCATATCGCCGTCATCATCTTTTTTTGAAAGGGCCTGGAAAGGCGTGTTTGTAACCTTGATATTCTTGATTGTATCCATTCTATTCCTCCAGAAATCCAATCTGTTAACAATCATTATAACATGCCCCAGGCTTTTTTGTAAAGACCTTCAACTGAATTTGCTGATCCTGTTTTTCATAACCTGGCTGAAAGCTTCAACAATTTTTGGATCAAACTGGGTTCCGCTTACTGCCTGAATTTCTTCCAGCGCCTCGCTGAAAGTTCTGGCAGGGCTGTATGCCCTGGAAGTGGTTATAGTATCGAAAGCTTCCGCCAGCCCGATAATCCGGGCGCCCAGGGGAATATCGCCCCCCTTCAAACCATCGGGGTAACCTGTACCGTCAAATCTTTCGTGATGATGGCGAATCATCAAGGATTCTTCCCGGCAGAAAGAAATCTTTCCAGCAACCTCACTGCCTAACTCAGCATGACGTTTCACAGCTTCAAATTCATCCTCAGAAAGAGAATCCAGTTTTCCCAGAATATCATCGGCAATGGAAACTTTTCCCAGGTCATGCATCCGGGCTGCTGATTCCAGGTGTTCCAGCATCTCGCGGGAAAGATTCAATTTCTTCCCAATTTCCATACTATAACGCGCCACCCTTTCGGCGTGATCTACCATGTGGGGATCCCGGGCCTCGATAATTTCAGCCAGGGTTTCCATTGTAGATTTTACTTCATTGAGAAGATCAGAATAACGTTTTATGGAAACATAAACCAGAGCCAGGGGCATAGCCAGAAGAAACAAAGCCCAGGGAACTTCCTGGTAGGTGGTGGCTATGAGTACTGCTATGGCGGGGATAGTGCCAAGATAAATCTTGATCCGGCTGAAATCCAGCTGCCATAAATAAGAAACCGGCATCTTGCTTTCAAGAATATAATGAATTGTAGTAAGCATATTTCTGAGGACAATGGAAAACAAAGAAATAACAATAATCAGCAGAATATTTATAATTGTGGTTTTTGTTCCGTCGAAAAAAGTATCTGAATTATAAAAATAACTAAACATCAGCCCGCTGATGATAAAAATTAAGGGAACCTGAAAGATATTAAAAACATGAAGATCCACCCCCTGTTTTTTTATTCCCATCTCATAAACTGCCTTGGCACAGTTGGCAGTTGCCGAAGCTATACCTGCAACCAGTGGCCCCAGGGTAATCATCAGAACATAATAAAATGTATCGGCAGCGGGAATTAAACCATACTTTGGCATTTTAATTGAATAACATTCAGTGATAATTGCCAGAACTGTAAGAAACAAAAAAAAGGCCAGGGAATTACTATCAATAGAAAAGCCCAGGGTTTTATATGAATATAAGCCGGCAATAACGCCCGCTGTCATAATAAAAACATAATATAAAACCAGGGGTATTTTTCTCATAGTATCTTTAAACCCGATATCGGCCCTTTTCCATAATTACTTTACCGTCAACGGCAACTGTAGGAGATTTCATAACCAGATCCCAGTGAATTGAAGATTTGTTGGTTCCTCCAAACATCCGGTTTTCACCGGTTGCCAGATGAATAGTCCCAATAATTTTTTCGTCCATAGCCAGGTTACCGACAACCTCCTTTATCTCCGGGTTCAAACCTATTCCCAATTCAGCAATAGTATATCTGCCCCCGGTACAGTTTTCCATAACCGCCCGGTAATGTTCTTCTCCACGGTCCGCTGTAAAATCGGTTATGGTTCCTTTCTTAAATTCTGCCCGTAAGTTAACCAGGGGTTCTCCCATAAAAATATTGTATTGGAATACTGCAGTGCCCTCCACCGAATCTTCCAGGGGCGCAACATAAACTTCGCCTGTGGGTAAATTCTGCAGATAGGTTCGGGTTTGAATATCTTCTTCATCCATAATGCCATCGTCTATGAAAACCTGACGGTTGCCTATGGAAAATTTCAAGTCGGTTCCATCATCGGTAGTAATATGAATTTTCTCTCCGTCACGAAGTATGGATGCCACGGTTTTAGCCTTTCCGGACAAATCATTATAATCGATGTCCAGAGAACGCCATATCAGATCTTCATATTCATCAAAAGGAATACCATAATAATCGGCAGCTTCCCTTGTGGGATAAATAAGAGAAGAACAACGCAACCTGGATATTTCTTTATTTCTTTCCATCAAAGCTTCGTGAATCTTCAGAGTCTGCCAGCTGCTGGCTTTCAGTTTTTCTGGTGGAATTTTGGAAGGATAGGCTGGATCTTTCGGAAAAGCCAGCTGAAGTTGGACGTCGGCGGTTTCGATATTATTCAGGGCGAATTCCGGTGATGCCTTGAAATATTCCGGGGGGTTTTCCATTTTCTTCAACCCAATTTCTTCAGAAGACATGGTAATAAAGGGATAAGCTCCCTCTTCGATGGCAGCAATGGCGGTTTTTTCCGCCAAATCAAAATAAGCGGGATCGCTGCAGGAAATCCAGAAGTTTTCTCCTGATTTTACCCTGAGGCAGTCCACCACAATTTTCTTTGCCAGATTCTTTAAAAAATTCTTGTCCCTGGTTTTTACCATTTAACACCTCTGAATTTAAATCAATGTCTGCTTTTTTCTTATAATTACTAACTGAAAACCTGAATACTGTGGGTTTTGGAATCCACCACAAAGACTTTTCCCTCAGAATCCACAGCTATTCCTTCCGGCGCCATAAACTGGGCATCTCCGGGCCCTCTTTCACCCCAGGTAGTTACGAATTCTCCGTCAAAAGTAAATTTCTGAATTCTCAAATTAGCCATCTCCGATACAAAAATACCATACTTATTAACCGCAATACTTGAAAGCATTCGAAACTGGCCTGGCTGGTTGCCCATGGAACCGAATTTTTTAATGAATTGTCCATCCAGAGTGAACCTGGTTATGGAATGAGCTATGGGATCCAGCAGAAACAGGCTGCCTTCACCATCAAATACAATATCTGCAGGCGCCATTAAAATGCCCTTTTCAAAATCATTGCTGTCCCATTTTCTTATGAAATTGCCGTCGGAATCAAATTTCTGCACCCGGCCGGGAGAGTTGGGGTTGTTAAAACCGTCAATGGCATAAATGTAACCCGAGTTATCGCAGGCTATACCCCGCAAATTATTGAATTCGCCTATGCCACCCCCGGCTTTCCCCAGGGTTTTTATAAATTTTCCCTCTGATGTAAAAAATTGAATCCTGTTTAATCCGCTGTCGGTAACAGCTATTTCATTTTTATTGGTTATGGCAATGTTGGTGGGATTCATAAACTGGCCTGGCTGGTTGCCACGGGTTCCAAAACCTGTAATGAATTCGCCGGAGTTGCTCAATTTCTGAATTCGATGATTTTTTGTATCCACCACATAAATCTTATCTTCCGAATCCAGAGCCAACTGCCTGGGCATATTAAACTGCCCGTCTTTCATTCCGGGCCTGCCAATCCTGTTTATAAAACTGTAACTTTTTACTGTATTCTGGAAAGAAATCATATTGGAAGAATAATTTCTGATTTCTTCCACCGATTTCAAACCGTCTTCTTTGGCAACTTCCAATTCTTTCGCCTTTCCCGGTTGAAACAGGCTTACCGAGTTATCCTGCTCATCGATGATAATTATGGTTTTATCCGGGCCCATGGCAATTCCCACAGGTTTCATAAAAGCTCCCGGAAGGGTGCCCGGTTTACCAAAAGAACAGACAGGTTCGCCGGTTGAGGTGAACTTCTGAATACGGTGGTTGCGGGTATCGGTTACAAAAATGCCATCTTTGCCTACCATAATACCGCTTGGCTGGTTGAATTGGCACGGATCTTTGCCATGACTGCCCCATTTCTTTATGTAAGTACCCGAGGGGGTAAACCATAAAACCTGGTTGCTTCCCTGATCCAGAATATATAGATTATCATCTTCGTCAAAATCCATGCTTACCGGCCGGCTGATCTTATGCTCCTGCTGGGGGAGTTCCCATTTCTCAAGAAAACGGCCTTCCATATCGAATTTTTGAATCCGATATGGGCAGAATGCCCCCAGAGTGCCATCCAGAGTATATATCACATAATTTGAATCAATAGCAATGCTTCTCAAACTACTGAATTGCCCTGCCATATTGCCGGGTTTTCCAATAAACCTCTGAAGTTCCCCGTCAGGGTTAAAAATCGAAATTCTGCCCAAGGCAGAATCAGCAACATAAATGTGATCATTTTCATCAATAGCTATGGAATCAGGTTTTTCAAATTGCCCTTCTTCTCTGCCCTTGCTTCCCCAGCTCCGCAAATATTTTCCATTCAAATCAAAAATCTGAATACGGTAGTTACCCGAATCTGCAAGAACAATTTCTCCCCGGCTGTTTGTTTTTACCCCCTGGGGCTGGTTCAACCGTCCCGGATTGCCCCCTTCGGTTCCCCATTTGTTCACAATGCCGTACTCTTTTTGTACCATCTGGGCCTGGGTTTTTTCTGATGCCCGGCTGATGATTGTTTCGGTGTGCACCTCTTCAAAGACAGTTTTCATTTCTGTTTCAGAGGGGATAAAAAGCTGAATGTAATCAAGCTGGGGATCTGCCACTGCAAGGGTGCCTTTATGGTCAACCGCCAGGGCGGCAGGTTCCATGAACCTTCCTTCCAGGGTGCCGGCTTCGCCGAAACTGCTTATATAATCTAAATTTGATGTAAATTTTATAATTTTCTGTTTATGGGCATCAGTAACCAATACACCCTTTGAAGAAGCTGAAATTCCATAAGGCCTTACAAACTGTTCGTTTTCGCCGTATCTGGGGCCAATCAGGCCCAGAAATGCCCCGTTGGTGGTGAATCGTTTTACCTGTTTTGTATAAAAATCGGTAACAAACAGATTGCCCACCGGATCTATGCCGATCTCCTGGGGTAAAAAGAATTGATGGTCTTCTCTTCCCCAGTCCCCCCAGCTGGTCAAAAACTCTCCATTTTCATCAAATACCTGAACCCGGCTGGGAGAGTTCTGATTCTGGGTTCCGTCCAGGGTATAAAGATATCCGTTAATATCCAGAGCCATGCCACGAAGGTTGGTAAACTGGCCCGCCCCGGCTCCGGGTTCTCCGATTACCATGACAAAATTCCCCTCAGAATCAAATTTTTGAATTTTTGCCAGGGCATTATCACCAATATAAATATTGTCCCTGAGATCGATAGCGATTCCCATGGGACGGTAAAATTGGCCAGCCTGGTTTCCCTTTTCACCAAAAGAAAATAACAAACTGCCCTGGGGGGAAAACTTATAAATTTGGGGAGGATTGGAAGATAATACATAAAGGTTGTTTTGACTATCAAAAGCCAGGCTGGAAACCTGAGGTTTGACTTCACCGGGAAACTCAATTTCAGCAGAATATCTATAATATTTTTCTTTTTTCTGATCCATTATCAAATTTTCAGTAGCCTGTTTCAATTCCGCAAGAAGAGCTTCCTCAGCGCCTTTCTGCAATTCAAGTTCTTCCTCTTCCACACAGAAGAACACCTGGGCCCGGCCGGTTTTTTCATCAATAATATAAATGTTATCCTGGCTGTCCCGGGTTATGGCCAGTGGCAGAATAAAATCTCCGGGTTTTCTGCCCGGTTTGCCCCAGCTCGCTACCAACTCACCTTCGGCGGTAAATTTCTGAATTCGCTGATTGTTGCTATCCACCACGTAAATACCAGTTTCACAGGCAAGTATATCCATGGGTTTCAGAAATTGTCCGGGCTGGCGTCCCGAATTTCCCCAACGGTTGATAAAATTGCCCATGATGGTAAAATGATGAACGCAGTTTAAATTAATGTCAGTAAGATATACGCTTCCCCGGTTGTCCAGGCTGATTGACTGGATAGATTGAAATTGCCCCGGTTCCCTTCCGAATTCACCCCACATGATAATAAAATCACCCCGGTTATCAAATACCTGAACCCGGCTGGGGTTGAACATATTTCCCGATCCATCCACCACATAAATATTGCCTTCCTGATCTATATCAAAACTCTTAATTCCCGAAAAACAACCTGCGCCTATACCCGGTTTGCCAATCTCTTCAATGAAAGTACCGTCAGTATTGAACTTAATCAGGCAGGATCTGCTCATATCGGCAATTACAATGGACTGATCCGGTGAATATTTTATGGCAATTGGTGTCGTTAACTGGCCTTCCTGCCTGCCTGTTTCTCCAAATGACAATAGGAATTTGCCTGAAGAACTATATTTATGAACCAGGGCTTTTGCCTGATCCAGTATATAGATATTGCCCTGTCTGTCGCAGGTGATACCCGTGGGTTTTTCAAACTGCCCTTCATCGGTTCCAAGCTGGCCAAAACCGTATTTGAAAGCAAAATGTTTATCTTCTTTCTGTGCCTCAGCTATTTTTTGTACATGACGGTTTATGGAATCAACAAGTTCTTCATCGATTGTGGCAGTTTCTTCTATTTCATCTGGATGTACCGGAACAAAAACCTTGATGCATTTCTGGGTTGAATCAGCCACAAACATTTTGCCATAACCGGTAATTGCGATACCCACAGGCTGCATTAAGCCGCCCTGTTCTGTCCCTGCCCTGCCCAGGCTCCATAATAATTCGCCCTGTTGGTTGAACTTCTGAATTCTCTGGTTGTGCTGATCTGCAACAAAAATGTTTTCATCTTTGATAAAAATTCCTCCGGGGTTCCGAAAATCTCCGGGTTTGTTGCCAAGCTTGCCGAATCGGGAAATAAATTCCCCCCCGGTGGTAAAAATATGAATACAATGTATGGTTTCATCAGAAATATAAACCCGATCTTTCTCATCAATAAACAAATGAGTGGGGTTTTGAAACTGCTTACTTTCTTAACGCCTAGTATTTCAGCCCTGT
>CAZSLZ010000103.1:0-12813 GCA_964607865.1 uncultured bacterium | reverse complement strand
ATCGTATCTATATGGTAGCCCGCTCTATAAGGCAGGCAATAGATGTGAGCAGAATAACCAGTTTCTTTAACGGAGGCGGCCATACTACCGCAGCTTCCGCTGTTATAAAAAATATGAACCTGGAAAAAGTGGAAAAACTACTGAAAAAAGTACTGAAAAGATTTATACGCCCCCACACCAAGGCAGAGGATATTATGTCCAGCCCGGTCCTCACCCTGGAGCTTGAAGAAGATATGACCATTCAGGATGCCTTCGAACAGATGCACCGGTACGGCCATTATCATCTGCCGATTCTGAAAGAAGGTAAACTTGTGGGCATTATTGACCGCCACGATGTGGACAAAGCTTCCAACCATGGCTATTTAAATGCGCCCCTGCGGGTTTATATGTCAAAACCTGTTACCACCTACCCCGAAGCTTCAATTTTTCAGATCCAGAATCTGATGATGAAGAAGGGATATGGCTGCATTCCAGTTATTGACAAGGGAAAGGTTGCAGGCATAATTACCCGCACCGACGTTCTGGAAGCAATATATAAAAGAGATCTGGAAAATTATCGCAAACAGAGACGAGCAGTAGATCAGATTAAGAAACTGCCGGCGTATTTACGGGATATTTTGAAAACCTGCGGCAGGGTAGCCGATAAAATGAAGGTTAATATCTACGTGGTAGGAGGTTTTGTCCGTGATCTGCTTCTGGGAGTGGAAAACCTGGATATAGACCTGGTTGTGGAAGGCGACGGAATGAAATACGGCGATAAACTGGCTCAAAAAATGGGAGGAAGGGCAAAAGCCCACGAAAAATTCGGAACCAGCGTGGTGGTGTTGCCCAGCAATATGCATATCGATATAGCCACCTCCCGCACCGAATATTATACCCGGCCAGCTGCACTGCCCGAAGTAACCCGCTCCTCCATAAAACAGGATCTTTACCGGCGCGATTTTACCATTAATGCCATGGCTATCAGGTTAAACCAGAAATTCTTCGGCGAACTTCTGGACTTTTTCGGCTGCCGAAGGGATTTAAAAAACGGTGTTGTAAGGGTTCTTCACCCGTTAAGTTTTATCGATGACCCCACCCGTATTTTAAGAGCTGTGAAATTTGAACAACGGTATCAGTTTACCATGGATCAATTTACGGAAAACCAACTTAAGGAAGCACTGTATCAGGATATTTTCCAACATGTTTCAGCAGAAAGAATCAGAAACGAGTTAATTGAAATTCTGGAAGAAGCCCGCCCACTGCCTGCCCTGAAAAGAATGGATCAACTGCATATTCTGCGTATAATTCATTCAGATTTGAGCCTGGACAGCCGGCATATCGATGCCCTGGAATCGGCCCAGGCGGTTCTGCTGCAATTTAAGGAAATCGCCGCCAGGCATAGAATAAAACAATGGGTTATTTATCTGAGCGTTTTGTTAATGAATTTTGAGTTTGATGAAATAAAGAAAATTGCAAAAAAAATGCGGATCCCTCTGGAGGTAATCAACCAGGTTTCCTTTAAATCGGAAAAAATTAACAAAATGGTGAGGATACTCTGCAGCCGAAATTTGCCCACCAGCGAATTATATGGAACCCTGCATGGAATTTCCCTGGAAAGCCTGTTCTTTCTGCTGGCAAAAACAAAAATTCCTACAGTAAGAACCCGTATTGTAAATTATATTAATAAACTTCTGCCCCAAACCCCTTTAATTAGCGGTTATGATTTGCAAAAATGGGGAGTAGAACCAGGGCCGGTTTACAAGAAACTGCTTTCCTTGTTATTTGATGCTCAACTGGATAAACTTTTCACCACAAAGGAAGGAGCAGAAGAGTTTTTTGAAACCCGGTTGAAATCTCTGGTGGAAAAAGAAGACAGGTAATTAGAAAATTGATTTGATACCTGGAACCACAATAAAAGTATAAGGTGACAATTCGGGGTCCTGTTCATTTTCTCTATACCAGAATGTTACCCTTATCTTGTCGGGCAGCTGGGAATCTTTCCATTCATTTCGCCACAGGTTCTGAGTTTCATATTCAACTTCGAAGCCCTGAATTACAATACTGGCTTTCTTCCATTCATCCTGATAATTGAATTTGGCAAACCTGTTTCCAGTGCGGGGATATGGAAATTCAGTATAAGCCAGGTAGTTTTGCCCGTTTTCATCCTTTTCTATTTTATAGCCCACCTCACCAATACTCTGGTAATTCTCCAGATCAGAGGTTACAAAGTAAAGTTCGCTGGCTCTGGGAGCTGTGCCCTGTTCTCCCAATAGAACTTCTCCCCCTTCGGCGCTGTAGATATTAATCAACTGACGGCGAAGGATATAAAACTGCCGCATAAGAACCTGTTTTTTGGCAATATTAACCCTGGTTTCAGCAGAGCCCTGGCTGCCAAAATAAAGGGCGCTGTAAACCGCTGCCAGGGTCATTAAAGCCAGGCCCACGGTAATGATGACTTCCAGCAGGGTAAAACCCTGTTGTCTTTTATTGTAATCCAAATTTAAAAATTGACAGTTCAACATAAGATTCTTTCTTTTCCAGGACTTCCACTTTTACCCGCCGATATTTCAGATCCCCGGTAAATTCCTGGCTGGTGGTCAATAGTTCATATTGTTTAACGAATTCTTTTTCTGACCCGGTAAAATCCTGTTCTGTTAATTCTTCAATTCTTTCAATGGCATAGGGAAGAGCTTCGAAACCTCGAATAGCCCTTGCAGCCAGAGCCGTGGAGCGGATTTCCAGGCTGAAAAGGGCAGTAAGCATAATTAAAGCAATAGCCAGGGCTATGATCACTTCCATAAGGCTGAAAGCTTTTGTATTTTTGTATGAGTTATTCATATAACACCTGATGATAAATTATGAAAAGTTATGAGATGTCCTTCCATAGAATTTAAATTCTTAATTCAAGTCGTTTTGTCCATGGTTCTATTTCGGGGTAAAACCGGCAAAAAATTGTTGTAAAGTAATGCTTAACACAATGTTAACACTTTGTTAACATAATTAACCATAATGTAACAACCCCAGCATTGATAATTTTGCCGAAATATTTGATAATAAAATCAGTAAGATTGCTAATGAGTATAAGGAGTGTTACATATGTCAGGAATCAATCAGATTGGCGGAATAGGCCGGCAAAAAAGAATTCAGGAATTATCAGGTATTCAAAATCAGGGTGCTGCCACCAGGGTTGCTCAAAACCAACCTCAGGTTGACACAGCCCAAAAAGGAGATCAGGTCAACCTTTCCGATGAAGTCAAGAAACCGGAGCAATCCAAGAATGTTGACTTGGGGCCATTAAAAGATAATATTAAAGCTGCCAGGCAGATGTCTGGAGATAATAAGCAAGTGGGAATGGTAAAGGGAACCCAGGAAGCAAGCAATATCAGCAGCCGGAATGGAATTACCAAGGGGTTTGAACAGGGAATGAACCCGGGGGCTGTTTATTCATCAAGACGCAACTAATATTTATTCACTCCTTTAATAAATATTACCAGAGAGGCCGACAAGGCCTTTTCTTTTTTTTAAAAACACTTGACAAAAGTATAAAGCGGTAGTATAATCCGTGAAAATCAAAAAAACGGAGATTAAATCCGCCCAACCAAATCATTTATATATAACAGGCCTGTAAGCAGGCAGAACTATCAAATTTTTACCTCTTATCTTTTCAAGCTGTCTTATTTTATATCATAATATCATATCAAGCTTGAAAGATTATTTCTCCGAAAGGAGGGGATCGACATGTTAATGGAGATCTACTGGCACTGGCAGAGAGGGTTAGACCAACTGCATACAGTGGCCAAATAAAACTGAATAAAGGATGAAATAAAATATAAAAATTGCAGAACCCCGCCTGGCGGGGTTTTTTTCTTTTCAAGGAATGATTCTTGATAATATTAAATAATTTATTTATTCAAGTTCCAGTTCAAAGGTTTCAATATCATAACTCTGATATGGAAAATTGGGCAGGTCTTCCTTGGCGTTCCAGTCTTCCAGAGGATCTGAAGGGTAACCCGCTGGAACAGGCGCAACAGCCCCGGTTGAGCGGTCAAAAAGTAAAGTGTAAAGGCTGTTGTTATCAAATGAAGGGCCCTGTCCCAGGGTATCTATGCCCCGCCCCAGCAGGCTGTTGCTGTTATCGGTGGTAACCACATGGGCGGTAAACCGGCTGCTTTGAATATACTGGTTAAAAGGGTGAGTGGTATCGCTCAAATCAAACCTGATTACAATTGAACTTCCCTCGCTGGCAATAAACGAATCGGAGTTAAGATTTCCGGCGTTTACCCAGGTATAACCAGGGCTGGGTACATTTTCCTGTCGGTGATACCATATATAATTCAAGCCGTCGAAACGGATATAATCGGTAAAAGTTTCAAAATTGGTAACCTCAATGGGCTCGCCCTGGTTATTGAAAAGAATGGCATAATAACCCTGGCTGGTGGTATCTATCTTACCCTGGTCAGAAACTTTAAGGGTAATTCTCAATACATTGTTTCCTCCGGTGGCGGTTCCTCCTGATGCGCACCCCAGAACCAGAAATAAAATCGAAATAATAATAAGCAGGTTAATTACAGAATGAACCGGATCAACTCTTTGCATAAGCCAAAAAATACCTTTCTTTGCATAGTACTGTATTATAATACAATAAAAATGAAGGATATTACAATAGCCAGGACAAAATAATTTATGATCTGGTAATAAGGATTGTTAAATTTGGTAATAAAAAAAATAGCTATAACTGCAGATATTCATTACGGCACCCTGACCCGTGAAGAACAGTTGGAAGACTTTGTCCAGCTTATGAACAAGGAAAAAATGGATTTCTTGTTAATCGGCGGCGATCTTGCCAGCCGGGGCGGAGATCATAATCAATTCAAACAGGCGCTGGGTATTTTAAAAAAATTCAATGGCAAAGTTCTTTTCACACCCGGCAACCACGATTTATGGACCAGAAAAGGAGACTCCTTCGATTTACTGACCAAGAAACTTCCCCTTTTATTTGAAGAATCCGGCCATCATATGCTGGATATGAAGCCTTACATAATTGACAAACTGGGAATCGTGGGTTCTATCGGCTGGTATGACTACAGTTTTAAAACTGTGCCCGAATATTTAAGAACCATGTTTGGCAACTACCTTTTCAAATTCTCTACAAATGAAAATGATAAACGGATTGTTTCCTGGAACGGGATTACCCACGATGATTACGCCAACAAATTGCTTCTGGTATCAAAAGATGGCCTTCACTGGAGCAAAAGCAGCTGGATGGATCGAAAATTTATAAAGTGGGATCTCACCGACGAGCAATTTTTAGATTACTGCCTGACACAATTGAAAAGCGATATAGAATCGATAAACGATAAAGTTGACGAAATTCTGGTTCTTACCCACCATTTACCTTTCAATGATTTTGTTCCCGATATTCCCGACCCCACCTGGGGTTTTCATCGGGCTTACCTTGGCAGTGAGAAAATCGGGCAATTATTAAGAAAATACCCAAAAGTGAAGTATGTATTTTTTGGCCATGCTCATAAAAACAAAAGCAGGCATGGCCAGGACCTTTTCGCTCAGAACTTGTTTTTCTGCAGCCCGCCTGGTTACACCTTATTTGAATATAAAATACAGGAATAAAGGAGAGATAATAATGGATTGCCCGGTTTGCCTTAAACCAATTGATACTGTAAATTTGATGGGAGTCGAGATTGATTCCTGCCGCTTATGCGGCGGCGTCTGGCTGGACTCCGGTGAAATTGGCGAATATGTAAAGAAAGGGAAAATACCCAAAAAAGTCTTGGATAACTTCCAGATAGATGACTCCCATATGAAGGTAGAAGAAGGTAAAAGAAAATGCCCCCGGTGTAAAAATCAGTTGCGGGTGATTACCCACCGCAGGGTTAATGTGGATTTTTGTGATGAGTGCCGGGGCATCTGGTTTGATAAAGGGGAATTGAAGAAAATCATCGCCACTTATCAGAAGGAAACCCAAAAGAAGAGCCTTTATCAACCGTATAATCTACCGGATTCCCAACTTGACAGCGACGAATCAATAATTCGGCTTGACGGTTTTGATGAAATCAAGGTTGAACCCACCAAAACAGACTCTGATGAAGAAAATAACAAAAGAAAAGATAATGAAGTTGAAAAGGAGCTATTTACCGGAGAAGATGTATAAGACTTGGTTCAGGCAGCGGAAAAAGGTGATGTGAAATTATCTCACCATAAATCTAATGCCAACCTACCAATGAACACATCTTCGATGATAGTTTCCCCTATGGGCAGTGTGTATGAATCAGACAGCCCCAGAAACAAAATCTTCTCAACCAGCAGCAGAGGATATGGCCACAGAACATACAGAAACAGTATTCTGGTGGATTTGCTTGACGATTTCCTCTGTTTACTTTTCAGCAATGATTAGAAATAGGAGTGGAAAATGAAAAAAAAGATCTTATTTATCCCTATTGACGAACGTCCATGTACCCTGGATATGCCAGCTAAGATGGCAAAAATGGCAGGCTGCCAACTTGTAGCCCCACCCTGTAAGTTACTTGGCAAGTTTTTATCTCCGGGAAAAACTTCAGAAATATTGGATTGGCTCGAGAACCTGGCTGAGAGTTTTGATTTTTCAATTATTTCTGTAGATATGCCCCTTTATGGAGGCCTGGTAGCTTCAAGAGCCAAAAACTGTTCCCTGGAAACCGTGGAGAAACGATTGGGCAGATTTGAAGAAATCATTGCCAGAAAGAAGGGACAACTGGGAAAAGTTTATATCTTCAATTCTCTGTTGAGAGCTGCCCCTACTTTCACCGATGAAACCCTGCTACCCATTGCCCAGAAAATCATAGATCTATCCTGTGAGAGTTATCTGGCGCAGAAAGGCGATGAAGTCGCCGCCCGTGCCACTGAACGTATTGAAAAAGAGATTCCCCCCAACCTTTTAAAAGCTTATTGGGAAACCAGAGATCGTAATCATGAAATTGATGTAAAATTACTGCAATTAATGGCTGAAGGCCTTGCCGATTATATGCTTATCGGCCTCGATGACTCTAAAACCATAGGCCTGAATATTCTGGAAAAGGAAGAACTGGAAAATATTATAGAGGAATTGGGCATAGGAAAGAAAGTAACCATTGCGCCGGGGGCCGACGAGAGCGCCCTTCTGCTTATGGCAAGAGGGCTGTCCCAATCTACGGAAATATATCCGAGAATATGTCCTGTTTATTCAAACCCCGGCGGTGAAAAAATTACTCCCCGTTATGAAGATAGAAATATTGAAGAAATCATTGAATTACACACTGAAATTTCAGGCTCCCAACTGGTTCATAACCGGGCCGATGCAGATATTTTGCTGTATGTCCATACCCCAATCTCAAAACAGCTGGAAGCTTCATCCCAGCATTACAAAGATTATAAAAATGACTTCGACCAGAATTTTGTTTCAGATATTAAAAACAGCATAAAAGAATATAAACGAGTGGCAATGGCAGATATTTTCTATGCCAACGGCGCTGACCTGGTTCTGGCTAATTCCCTGATAGACAGGATCAACATCTTGAAGCTCTGGAGTTATGCCGCATGGAATACTGCAGGCAACACAACAGGCACGGTTATAAGCCAATCCGTCTTAAGATTTGTCAGCGAAAAAACCATGGAAACCTTAGAAGAACAAAGACAAATGGCAAAACAACACTTGATAATTCTTCTGGAACGGCTGGCTGACGATTGGCTTTATCAATCAGAAGTAAGACAGATTCTAAGGACAAAAGCCCTGGAGCTTAATTTATCAATTTTTCATCTGGAAGACTGGACTGAACATTTCAACCAGGAAGCCCGGAACCTGCTTAAGGAACGACTGTATCAATTATTTGACTACTATCTTAAACACTGCTTTATTTCTTTCAATAATGGCAATTCGTACAAAATTGAAAGGCTTAAGGATATCAGGATTCATCTTCCCTGGGACAGGCTGTTTGAGGTTTCAGTTAATCTTGATATGGACCTTGCCCCTGTTTCAACACACCATGGAGATCAAATTTGTGGAGAACAAAAAGAACCTCATCAAAAAACTCTTCTGTAAAGGGTTGAACCACCAGGTCACGATGAGAAATAACACCGGATTTACGATTGCTTGGAACAATTTTAACCAAAGGGCTGGAGAACAATTCCTCCAGCCTTTTCTTTATTCCCGGCTCATAACATTCTATTTTTACCTCACTGCCTTTCAATGAAACCAAAGCTATAAAATCATTTCCAGGTATCCTGCCCGAAGGGGAAGCAATAGTTTTGTATATTTCAATTTCTTTTAACATAATTCAACGCTTTACTCCTCCACCTCGGTATTCTTATTTATTCTTTTGAAAAGATATTCAAGGTAAGAATGCATTGCCCGGTCAACATCGTAGAGATGCTCCCTGGGATTGAAACCTCTGAAATTCCGCGCGGTTATGGCATTAACACCGGGCTCAAAACCTGAAAGATATGCTTCCACACTCTGGGCAAAATAATGAATAGGAGAAAGGGCAGAGAAACTGTCCAGAAATTGATGGCCGGGTTCACGGTTTTTACAGGCATTGTAATTCGACAGCACTGCCGGTGATTTTTCTGATGCGAAACCCTCGCTACCCAAGGCATGATCAAAGGAAAATGCAAAATACAAAATAGGCACCTTTACTTTGGGATCAATATTGGTAAGAACTTCCTCAGCTATAAATACCATTTTTTCTAAAGGCAGATAACCCCAGCGCATATTTTTTACAGATGGATCGTACTTCTGCTTTAATAATCCCGGATAATCCCCCAATTTCCCGTTTCTGGGTATTAACAAAAGCCTTTCATCGTTTTCAACGCAGGTTTCCAAAACCCCCAGCCCAAAAAGTTTCAGGTAGTCAGTCAACATCTCAAAACTACTGTTTTCCTCTTCCTTTACAACCAGGGAATCAAAAGCTTCTTTATAACGAACCCGCAGGGAAGGGGGAATAATCTTTTCTTCCTTCTTTTCGTTCAATAAATCGTTATTAATATTCACCATTAATTCTTCATCAACAGCCGAAGCTTTTTTGGGTTCAGCTATAATATAACCTTCGTCGTAAGAAAGCAAACTTATAAAGTCATTGGAAGATTGAAGAGGTATCTCTTCTTTTTCTGCAACAGGCTCTTTTTCCAGTTCGACTTCATCAGCCTCTTCTGTACCTTCTTCCCAGGGTGACCCTATATCATCCCAAGGAGAAACGGGTTTTTCCTTTTCCTGCTTTTTCTCCTTAATTTCCTGGAGCTTTTCAACTTCAACAATGTTTTCATCGGATTCTTCTTCTAACTCAATTCCATCTGCAGCTCCGTGTTCTTGAGCTTCTCTCTCTGTATCTTCCTGGTTCCCTTCCTCCTCATCTTCCAGTTCAAACTCTTCATCGTCGGGTTCCTGTTCTATCTCATCATCTAATATAGCATACTCTTCTTCATCTTCTTCCACTTTCAAGTCTTTTTTTCTCTGGCTTTCCTCATGAAGTTCCTTCAATCTTTTCTTGAATTCATGGGTATGATCCCTCTCCCTGTATTCATCGGGATCCATATCTCCCAGCATATCTTCGGAAAGGGAGGAACTGTCTGAAGATAACTCTGAAGACAACCGGCTTTTTCTGGTCTTCACAGGCTTTTTATGCTCCCTGGCTTTCTTGCCATAGGCAGGATCTGCCCGGCGGGCATTTTCCAGGAGGGTACTTATAGATGGATTTACTTCGAAAGTTGACAATTAAACCACTCTCATAAACAAATAATAATTATTATAACATTTATTTCCATGCATGAAAATATTTTCTTCTATTTTAATACAATATTTTTATGTTTGTCACAAATTTTTCACTTGATACTTACAAAATGTTATAAATAAAATTTTATTGGAAGGTTTTTTTTACATTTGCTAGTAATTGAAACAATGTTAAGAATAAAAGCCCAGTAGCGAATTCGGAGGTTCTATGAAAAGCAGAAAAACAATCATTTTACTGTTGGTTTTTTCCTTTCTGGTATTATCCAGCCAGTTAATTTTTGCCCAGGAAGCCACAGAAAATGAAGAAAATGTAACGGATAACCAGGTTATTGAAAAAGAAGAAATAGTGGTTGAAAAAGAAACGGTAGTAGAAAAAGAAACGATTATTAAGGAACCCGTTAATAACAATGTTAATTTTTTTCATGAAGGTTTAAAACTTTATTATGAAAAACGCTATGAGGATTCGCTGGAATCTTTTAAAGACGCCCTTCAAGACGACCCCCTCAACGCCATGGCCCTGAGTTTCTATCTCAGCGCTGCTTACCAGGCCAACAAGCTTATACCCGTGGTTAATGAACTTGAAGAACAGGCTATGGAAAACAATGAAGCCCCGGCATTGAAATCTCAGGTTGGAATTGCATATTTTGTCAGAAGCCGGCTGGACCCCAGTTTTATGGAAGAAGCCCGAAGTGTTTTGAAAGATGCCCTGACCAGGGAACCCGAACTTTCCATTGCCAATACAGGCATGGGCATGCTTTATTATCAGAAGAGATTAATGCCCAGAGCCAAAGGCTATTTCGTTAACGCCCTGCGTTCCAACCCCAACGATATAATGGCGCTGGAAAGACTG
This sequence comes from uncultured bacterium, assembly GCA_964607865.1. GTDB lineage: Bacteria > Vulcanimicrobiota > JAJTBE01 > JAJTBE01 > CAZSLZ01 > CAZSLZ01. Next base: position 2,227 of record CAZSLZ010000103.1, on the reverse strand, counting down.
GGTGATATTGTAATGATAGATGATGCCAACCCCCAGGAAGCTTTGGAAATTTTCAAAAGGTTGGTTGCAGTGGATCCTGAATATTCTGATGGATATTTTTATCTAGGCTCAGCCCAGGAAAAACTGAAAAATTATGATGAAGCAATAGAGAATTTTGAAGCTTGCATGGATAAAGATCCAATGGGGGTTTTAAAAGGCTATTATGCTCCCATAAGAATCGGAGATATTTATCTTGACCAGGAAAAGTGGGAAGAAGCTGAAAAATATTATAACAAGGCCCTGGGTATCAACCCTGATAACCCTTACGTGAAAACCCAGCTGGAGAAAGCCAAACGTAAAGGAAAAGCCTGGAAAGGCGACAAGGTAGATCCTTTCAAGGATAAATTCATGAAAGACCAGGAATGGTAAAATACCAGCTAATACGAAAGGCGCCAATCGGCGCCTTTTCTTATTAAAAACTGGCTAATTCGCCTTTTACGTATTCTGCCCGTAACAGGTCTGCCTGTTGGGGCTCCCCCACCCTGAATTTAAATTGTAAATGCCCTGATCGGACATTTAAAAACATTCGGTTCAGAACTTCTTTGGGAATTTCAGGTAGAAATTCCATATCCACACCCAGCCTTACCAGAGAAAACAGTTCCATGAATTCCTCAAAACTCAGAATTTTAGCAGTTTTTAAAATTCCCAGGCTTCTATTTATTTTATCTTCCGTCACTTTAAGCTGCTGATTGAGAATCATATTTCTTAGATTTTTCTCTTCTTCAACTATCTTATCAGTAATCCGTTCAAGCTGTCTTATTATGGTTTCTTCCGACAGCCCAATGGTTAGCCGGTTTGATAATTGAATAAGGTTTCCATGAATATTTGTCCCCTCGCCGTAAATACCCCTAATCATAAACCCAAGCTCATTTGCTCTGTAAATATTTTCGTCCAGTTTTCCGGCAGCAATAACAGCCGGAATATGAAGCATGACAGATACCCGCAAAGCTGTGCCTGCATTAGTAATACAGGCGGTTTTATAACCAAATTGGGTAGAGAAGGCATAATCCATTTTGTCTTCAATTTCATTATCCAGTCGATTTGCAATAAGCCAGGTTTCCTTGAAATCGAAACCGGGGCTGAGTACCTGAATTCTGATGTGATCTTCCTCGTTCACCATCAGCGAAACATTTTTTTCTGTATTGAAAGCAAGGGCCCTGCCAATTCCATTTTCAGCTAAAAACATGGGAGAAATCAGATACTCTTCCAGAAATATCTGTTTCTGGATGGGCAATAGTTTATCCATATCGTGCCAATAGTAACCATCGAAATAATCACACTGGTTCATAAATTCCTGAAAAACCTGCGCCATTTGAGTTCTTTTCTCCTGGTTGGCGGCATTGGGGAACGGAAAATCCTTAAGGTTTCTGGCAAGCCTTACCCTGGATGTTAAAACAATATTATCATTTTTTCCCCGGGCTTTTGTCCATTGGGGAGTTTTAAGAATGTTTTTCAACGTCCCTCTCCAGATTATTAATAGTATCTCTCAGCCTTGCAGCAATTTCATAGTTTTCATTTTTCACTTCGTCTTCAAGTTGCTGTTTCAGTTCTTCCACAAGTTTTTTTAACTTCAACCTCTTGCATGATCTTGCAGGAACCTTTCCAACATGCTGAGTTTTGCCCACATTGGTGAATAGCATTTGCCTGATTTCGGGAGCAAAAGCTTCATAACAATCTGAGCAACTGAACTTTCCTTCCATCAGAAATTCCTTGAAAGTAGCGCCGCACTTATCACAAAACTTATCGGGCACTTTTGCCGGTTGCATTTGTTGAGACAACTGGGGCAGAATCTGCAAAATATGCTTAACATCTGAAATAACCTGAGGTGAAGGAGGTTTATTTCCAGGAGAAATAATCTTAATTTCAGTTTTTGGCATATTTGGTTTCTGTTGGCTCAAAACTGCCAGGGCACATGGTTTACAAACATGAATAGTCTGGTTGTTCTCATCGATATGAACCGTGGCCTTATTCTTCTTGCACCGGTTACAAATCATTATTGTTCCTCCCTTGATTGGTAGAGATTATTATATCAACGCTTATTCCATCTGTCAAATATAAAGGTTGAATTCAAATGGTTTAATCAGGTAAAAATACTTCTAAATGAATCATTTCTGTCTTTTTATTAACATTTTATTAACATCTAAAGTTCCGAAATATGTTATAATTAAACAATCATCATAGTAAGAAA
>CAZSLZ010000102.1:7791-12863 GCA_964607865.1 uncultured bacterium | reverse complement strand
TTGGTTGTCCCGGGTGCGTCTACCTTTATCAGGCCGACCTTCTTGCCACCTTTCGTGATAAGTTTTCCCAGATCGTTAGAAAGGTTTCTGAATAATTGGCTATAGCGGGGGCCAAGGAAGGGGCCTAATACTCCTGCTGCTCCGCAAGCTGCTATTGCAACCGGTATGCTTACCGGGGCAAAACCAACAGCTGCCAATGTTCCGCCTATGGCAGCGGCAGTAGTGCCGCCGACCACAGCTTTGGCAGTCTTGCTTTTCATTCTGGTCCCCACAGCTGAGCCAAGGCCGCCTGCCAGTTTAGCAGGGCCGGGGACGAAAGCTGCGGATATCATATTTGCATTGCCGGCTCCGTCTCTGGTTTGGGATTCTGAACTTCCCCGGAATGTTTCCATTGTGCCAAGAAGGCAACCAGTAATTGCCCCACCAGCAGCGCCTGCCGGGCCGCCCAGCATGAAGCCAATTCCCGCTGCTGTTGCAGCGCCTGAAACTGCGCCTGCTGCAACTCCTGCAGTGGTGCTACCTGTTTTGTTGGTAACTGCCACTCCGATAGCTGCAGGTGCAGCCCCTGCAATTATACCTGCAGGGCCCATTGTATAAAAGCCATCTGTCGCGCCAGTAACACAGGCCTGAAAATAAGAACCCTTTTTCAGGTTGCCTCCAGTACTTTCCCGGGGGCGAGTGTAATTGTCAACAGCTTCAATCGACTTTTTCACACCGGTTTTAACCTTGTTATAGGTTTTTTTGATTACCCCTGGCCTTGTATTAATTTGGGGCTGGCCGACATTATTAATCATAAATATCCTCACCAATTATTAAATTTAACAGCATAATGGTAAATATAAAGTTTTCCTTATATCTATAATACCTTAAAGTCTCAAATATTACAACATGTTCATTTTTTAAAAAAAGATATGTAAATATTCAGAATCCTAGATAATAACTATATTTCATGAATTATGCTTTATATGTTCAGTAAAAAATTTGTTATATTTTAACATTTTGTTAACATCAGAAAAATAAAAACCCCGCATTAAAGCAGGGTAAATTATATTTTTTCATTTTTTCCTGGCAATATCAAACTAAATGTTTAACAATTGCTGAATTCAGTTATTAAACGGTATAGGGCAGTAAAGCAATAAATCTGGCGCGTTTGATTGCCCGGGTAAGTTCTCTCTGGTGTTTTGCGCAGTTTCCGGAAATTCTGCGGGGTAATATTTTGCCCCGGTCGCTGGTGAATTTCTTTAAAGAATGTTGATCTTTATAATCAATATCTGAAATTTTATTTGCGCAAAATTGACAAATTTTTCTTCTTGGTCTTCTTATACGCTGTCTTCTAGCGGTCATTTATATAACTCCTCCTTGAAAATTTTATTTAAAACGGCATATCCTCGGCGTCGAATTCATCAACTTCAAGTTCGTCTATGCTTATCTCTTCAATATCCTGGCTTGCGGGTGCTGAACTGGACTGCCGTTGCGGTGAGGGGCTGGAATATCCGCCTCCGTTATCAGATCTGCTTCCCAACATCTGCATGTTTCTAGCCACGATTTCAAAAGCTGTCCGCTTTTGTCCGTCCTGGGTTTCGTATCTTCTGCTCTGTATTTCGCCTTCAATTAAAACCAGTTTGCCTTTTCTTAAATATTGGCCACATATTTCCGCCAATTTCTGCCAGGCAACTATATTGAAGAAATCGGTTTCATTGTTTTTTGAACGGATTCTGTCCACTGCCAGCGAGAAACGAGCCAACTGGGTTCCCTGAGGAGTGTACCGAATCTCTGGATCACGGGTAAGGCGTCCTACCAGTATCGCTTTATTAAAACTAGACAAAGAAAACCCCCCTTAGTTTAAATTAATAACCAGGGCTTTTAAAACCTGATCAGAAATTTTTAGATTTCTTCTCAAATTCTCGGCAGCTTCGCTCTGGGAATTAAACTTGGTAATTACATAAATACCTTCGTTTTTACCTTCAATTTCATAAGCTAATTTTCTTTTGCCCCAATTATCTATATTAACAATTTCACCCCCGGCTTCAGTAACCATATTGGTAAATTTTTCCTGTAATTCGGTTACCTGTTCTTCTTCCATTTCCGGGGAAAGAATGTAAGTTACCTCATAGGTGCGCATTTTCGTCCTCCTTAAGTAATTTTTGACTTTAATCGGTATTATAGCACCTGCCTTAAAGTTTGGCAATAGTTTCATTAAATTTCTTTGTTTTCAATATAATCGAACTCGAAATCTGCTACCACTACGGTATCTCCGTCAGCAGCGCCGAGTTCTTTCAATTTATCATCAACACCCATTTTTCTGAAACTGGTCTGTATATACCTCAGAGCTTCCTCATTCTCCAGATCTGCCATTTGAATCATAGTTTCAGGCCGTTTTCCCCTGACAACATAATAATCATCAACTTTTTCCACGACAAAAGGCTGAAGAAGCTCGGTTTTTTCATCTATTACAACAAATTCGTCTTTCATCCTGTCGGATTTAATAAAATCTTCACCAAGATCTTTCAGAATTTTGAATACTTCATCCAATAATGGGTTTATACCTTCTAATGAAGCAGCGGAAACAGGAAAAACCTTCAAATCAAGTTTTTCAAAAGCATCCCTGGCAGCGAAAAAAGCCTCCTCGGTGCCCACTATATCTATTTTGTTTAACGCCACAATCATGGGTTTATCCAGAAGCACCTGTGAGAAGTCAGCCAATTCCTTCATTATTACCTCATAAGGCAGCAGAGGGTTCCCAGGATCCACCGTGGTAAGATCGATCAGATGAATCAACATTTTTGTGCGGGAAATATGTTTCAGGAATTTATGGCCCAGGCCTGCACCTGTGGAAGCTCCTTCAATTAAGCCGGGTATATCGGCAAATATATAGGACCTGCCTAAACCCGCTTCTACAACTCCCAGGTTTGGGCTTAATGTAGTAAAAGGGTAATCGGCAATTTTAGGCTTTGCAGCGGTAACAGATGCCAGAAAAGTTGACTTGCCAGCATTGGGTAAACCAACCAGGCCAACATGAGCAAGAACCCTCATTTCGAGTTTTATCCATCGTTCCTGGCCCTTTTCCCCTTTTTCGGCAAATTTGGGCAGGCGGTAGTTTTTTGTTGCGAAAGCTGCGTTTCCACGGCCCCCCCGGCCTCCCTTTGCAACACGCACCTGCTCGCCGGGTTCCATTATTTCACCAATAAACCCGCCGGTTTCAGCATCAAAAATTACTGTTCCCAGAGGTACTTCAACAATTGTGTCATCGGCATTTCTGCCGTTTTTTCTGTCCCCCTGGCCATGGTTTCCCTTGCTGGCTTTTATATGAACCCTTTTCTTAAAAACATTCAAGGTGTTTAAATTCCGGGAACCTTCAAGAATGACATTTCCGCCATTGCCCCCGTTTCCCCCATCGGGGCCGCCCCTGGGGTTGTATTTTTCATGATGAAGGCTGACACAACCGTTTCCACCGTTGCCTCCCTTCACATGAATCTTAGCTTCGTCAATAAACATTATTCTGTATCCTCAAAAAAATACAGCCAAAGGCTGTATTTTTGGTAAAATCAATATAGAAGTTAAAATCAGGCAGGTAAAATATTGACGGTTTTTTTGTTATTTTTTGTCATAAATTCCACGGTACCGTCGGTAAGAGCAAATAAAGTATGGTCCTTGCCCATTCCCACATTGTTACCGGCATAAAAGCGGGTACCTCTTTGTCTGACTAAAATGTTACCAGCTTTTACAAACTGACCGCCAAAACGTTTTACGCCCAATCTGTTGGATTCGCTGTCACGACCGTTCTTGGAAGAACCCAGCCCTTTTTTGTGAGCGAAAAGTTGCAGATCGAATGCAAATGTCATTTTATGTGCACCTCCAGATAAATTTCATTATAATAAATATAATATATTCAATATTAAAACAGCCTCTGTTCAGGCCCACACATTATAGCATAGAAAAAAAAATGATGCAATATGGAAATTAAAAATTTCTTAATTTATTTAAAAAAGCGCCGAAGCCATTATAAAGGTATTTGGGTTACAATGCAAAGAAGTTAAAGTAAATTTTTACCAGACATTAAATTAAGAAATAAACAAAAAGGAAAACTGGTATGGTGGAACTGTTTAAAAACAACCTGGAAAACGAGCTTTTAAATTTTTATGAAACTATAGTCAAGATGAGTTTTGGTTTTTCAGCCAAATATTCCCGTAATTTTGTCAGAAAGATAATTCAGGAATGCAAGAAAGATTTGATCCGCTGGGGTTATGATTTTGAAGAGAGTGGAATAAAAACAGCCAAGGCGATAATCGCCCGGAAAACAGAAAAATACCAGCAAATCTTTGAAAAACTGAAGCAGGATCATGTTACCAGGTTCAACATCATAGAATGGTGGAACCGTCCAATGCTGGAGATAGAAGTGGAAAAACGGTTCGAGGCAAAAATAAAATATGCCATGGTCTTGTATTTCGCCAGAGATCTTAACATATCTCAGGAAGACGCATATAAAAAGTTTATCCAGTTCAATTATATTTTTGGTAATACCGACCCTTTAACTCCTCACACCAGCGATTCTCCCCTGCCCTGGGAATTAAAAATGCGTATCGAGAACAACGACCTCGCCAACAACGAAGCTCTTATGGACTCGGAAGTATATAATTATACCTCCTGTAATGCATGGATAAGAGATAAACTGGAAAGAGGCCTGATTTAGGCGCTTACCCGAAACAAATCTGATTATTTTTTGTCTGAATGATTGTAGTTAACTTTTTTCATTACGCCTAGGTCTTTAAGACTATTACAAATTATACAGAAGTAGGTTATAATATGGTCAGAAGAGAGGTTTTACCTTGAATAAAAAAAGAATTTCGCAGGGTGATTTTTTGAACAGGAGCTTATCAGCAAAATGTTCCCCACAGGAGCATGTCAAGGATATTTTGTTTAATATTATTAGTTTGATGGTCAAGGTTGACGATACTTTTCCCCGTGTAATAAAGGAAAGTGACTTTTCAGCCCAGGAATTGAGCCGATATCTGGGGACTGCCGGCAGGACCTGTTGTCCCGGCAACCGGAGTGATTTTTTCAGGGAAATGCGA
>CAZSLZ010000102.1:0-7781 GCA_964607865.1 uncultured bacterium | reverse complement strand
CTGTTTGAAACTTTTTTTGCCGGCACCAACTTCGATAACTATTTTTTTATTACCTGTTCCTTGAGCTCGTCGAGTTTGTTTTCTTCCTTCCTTATATCATTTCCGGGTTTTTGTAAACCTGCATCTTTATTCTTTTCGATTTTCTCTCCTTCTTCAGCGTTGGGAGGAATTCCCAACTCCATGGCGGTTTGAAGCTCTTTTTCTTCTTCCGGGGTTTTCACATGGGTAAGCTTTTTCAGTTTTTCTTCTTTTTCAAGATATATCTGTTTCAAAGCAATTTCCCTGTTATAACCACCTTCCAATACCAGAAAACTTTCATTTCCATAAATATTGTTTATATTCAGATACATATTAAGGGGAATGAATGCCATGTGGTTGATTTCAATAAATTGTTCAGAAACGGAGATTTCTTTTGACAGTTTTGGATTTTTTTCTACAGCTTCTTTTAATTTGGAAAGAACAAAGTTTTTAACAAATTTTGGCAGTTTCATTGATTCTCCGGCAAAGAACCGTTTAAATTCAATTACGATTTTACCGTCGCGAATATGAAAGACCACTTCAATGGCAAACGAAATGTTAACCATTTTCTTTACCAGGCCTTTTATTATAAGTTTTTCCGAGGTAATATCGATTTTTATATCTTTTAAGCCGTTTTCTTCTCTCATTTTTTCGGTCAGAACCATTTTGTCCAGAACTTTATTAACCCAATCCTCGGATATCAATACCCTTGACCTGGGAACAATAAAACTGGCTTCTTTCATTGCAGTTTCCATGGGTAGTTCAGGATTAAGACCTATCATTTCAATAACAAAATTATCCAGAATAATTCCCTGGGTTTCGTCATCTTTCACCAGCAGGTCTTTTATTCTGAATTTTATGTTCTTCTCTCCGTTGACCCGTTCAAAGGTTAAAGAAGCTCCGTAGGCAAAAATATTTGATGTAAATTGATAGAAAAAATTCAGCATAATTCCCCTTAAGTTGTTGTTTTATCTGTTGCAACCCTGCTTTTTTCTTTCGAACCAGATTCCGAGTTTGAAGTATCTTTGACAGTAGTTTCTTTTTTGTCGGAACTCGGAGTGCCCCCGGCAGGAGCCGATTTCACGCTTTTCTTTCCGTAGTCTGTTATATGAAAGCCCGAACCTTTAAAAATGATTCCCACATTTCTTATTACTTTTTTATAATTCCCTCCACACTGAGGGCATTCAGTAAGAGGTTCATCGGTTATTTTCTGTTGTACTTCATCATAATGTTCACAATCATAACATTTGTAGCAATATATTGGCATAACTGTTACCTCACATAATTACATTTTTTTGCAGTTAAATTTCATTGGGAGCCGGCTGATGAACAATTACATCTATAGAGTTCTTGTTAATCGTTATAAAATCTGTGGAATGAAGCAAGCTGTCGCCGGTCAGAGTAAAAACCTTGGCGTTTGTTATAGGAATAAAATCCTTGCCCTTGGCATTCAGTTCGTCGGAAACACGGGAATCCATAAGCATATGCATTTCACCTTCAATTTTATGGTTTCTGGTGAATACAACCACACGTTTTCTTTCTTTTGGCACTCTCAGGCTCATAGCTACCTCCCATTAATATTTTTTAATCTATTTTTCATTATAACAACTATTCCCTTCCTGGGGGCTGATTTTTATAATCAGCTTTAATGCTGGCAGCATTAATAAAGCAGAAATCTCCAACTTCAACCTCAGCCAGAGTGGCAATAGGCTCACACTTTGCTGCAAATAAAAAATACAGGCGGGTGTCCTGAACATGAAACAGGCTTTCAAAATTACCCATTCCCTTTGCTATTATTAAATCGGCCTGCCGATAATGATTCCCCGCTTCTTCCTTAACCTCTTCCAGTACAAACCCCTGATGGCCAGTTCCTGTATCGGTTAAACCAGTTATCTGCCTCAGCCCTGTCATTTTGTAGTCTTCTTCCAGTGCATCATCACCGGCGGGATACCCCCTGACGCACACTGTCACTTTGGCGCCCAAAGCAACAAGCTGATCTATAAGCAGTTCATCAAAAAAAATCTCGCCTGCGTTGTCAGTAATGTAGAGAATATTGCTGATTGTCTGCAAATCATTTTTAAATTTTTCAAAATGATTTACCCTGTAACCAACTTTTCTTATGTTTCTCAGGGTATCTTCAATTCTGCCCGCATCTCCGGCGAAAAGGTCCATAATGTTGCCAGCTGTAGCTGCTTTTATTGCTTCCATTAAAGGATCGTCAGATTTTTCAATTTCAGGTTTCAACCTTTGGGCAATTACTGCTGCAGCTTTGTTTTTTTCCTGTTTAAATTTCAAATAAGGATCAGGATTGCCGGTATTTTTTTTGATAAACGTATTGATTTTTTCAGCAAATTGAACCTGGTTAAGGTTAAAATCGGTCTTACTGATTTTAACAAGAACATCCTTTATAAGTTCTACCTGTCTTTCCGATTCAGGAACGCAAAGTTTCATAACTTTGAAAAAAGTTTTCATCTGGCAACCCAGACAGTCCATAGACATTTTCATCATAGTTAAATCACCTCGTAAAGCCTTATTAAACAAAGGAATTGTAACACAGGCAGAAAAAAATTTCAATATAAATAAAACTTAAATTTACAAGGATTAAGATTAATTTAAAAAGAATAAGAAAAACCATATATGTGTTTTCGGAATAATTTGATTTGAAAAACGTTTATTTTAAAATAAAGTACAAATAGTTTTGGGGGAATGGTGTTTTGCTATTCCCTCTAAAATTTTAGCAATAAAAAGGAGGGGCCCCATGAAAAGACAGGTTTTATTATTCTTATTATTAACCACCCTGATTTCAAGTTTATTCATTACTGCTGTTTCTGCAACCACTCTGGTAAAATTGGATTTTCAGGAAATCGTATCCCGCGCCCAGACAATTATTTCGGGTAAGGTAATAAATTTAGAAAACAAAGTTCATACCAGAAACGGAAAGAAAATCCCTTACACTTACATTACCATATCTGTCAATGATAAGCTGAAAGGCAATTCCGGCAGTGATATTTATACCTTTAAATATGAAGGAGGCGTCATACCCGAGGAAGAAATCCGGCTTACCATTGGAGGAATGCCAGAATTCGAGGTTGGCCAGGAAGTTTTTCTGTTCCTGAACAATGACGATTCCCTGGTTTCACCTATTGTGGGTTTTTCTCAAGGCAGATTCTCTATTGTTACCGATAAAAAGTCGGGAATTAAATATATTTATAATAACGCCGGAGAACCGGTAACTGAATCCTTTATCTTTAATGATAAGACTAAAGATGGACAAAATCCCGTGAATTACGAATATTTTAAAAACCAAATTAAATCAGAAATAAAATAAGGAGAGTCCATTATGAGAAACAAAAATCTTATCAAAGCTTCATTTTTACTTATACTATCCATTATTCTGGGAATATTCAGTTTTCAGGTTTCAGATAGTTATGAATATGACGGAAGGCATTGGCCCGATGCCGACGCCACAAGCCTTCCCATTTATGTAAATACTTCTTATGTGCCTTCACATATTGATTTCCCCGGCTGTGTCCAGGCTGCAATTAAAGTATGGAACGATGTGGACTCAAGTTACTTCAATTTTATCTACAATGGAACCACAACAGAATATAACTGGGATACCCAGGATGGTGTGAATTCGTATATCTGGACTGATGGCTCAGGTATGGACAGCACTGAATTGGCTACCAATAAGACATGGTCCACAGTATCCACAAAAGAAATTCTGGAAAGCGATGTCAGAGTGAATGGCTCTAAAGATTGGTCATGGGACTCAGCTGCGCCTGACAGAATGGCCTATGATTTACAACATGTTATGACCCACGAATCGGGACACTCGCTGTGGCTGGGTGATATTTACGATTCCTACGCTTCTTCTTACATGATGTATGGTTACTATCACAGTTCCCGTATCCTGGCCCAGGATGACATTGACGGCATTACCCATATTTATACTGCAGGCTCCACCCCAACCAGTTCTCCCACCCCTACGCCCACTGCCACTAACACCGGCGGCGCCAGCGGCGGTGGCGGTGGCGGAGGCTGTTTTATAGCCACAGCTGCTTATGGTTCTTATATACATAAGGACGTTATGGTTCTGAGAAGTTTCAGAGATAATGTCCTGCTGGCTTCAGCTCCGGGAACAGCCCTGGTAGATTTTTATTACAGAACTTCTCCTTCGGTAGCCGTTGTTATTGCCAGTAACAATTTCTTAAGAACAATCACAAGATTGGGGTTAACACCGCTGGTTTATGGTTTTAAATATCCATATTTTTCCGCTGGCATATTGCTTCTGTCAGTTATGGGAGCATTTTACCTTATTAGAAGAAATAACAGAAAAAACCCGGTCAAGGTTAGAAGTACGAAACTAAAATAACCTAATTGTTGTTTACACCAATAAGGAAGAATAAAATCTTCCTCAGGTTAAAATAGAAGGCGTCATCCCCCCGACGCCTTCTTATTTTACTATGTTTTTTCAGTTGAGTTTTCTTTATTGAAGGAAAAGAATCAAAATAGCAAGAATATTTCTATATCTTCAAATATTTTGTTATTTAACTCAGAAAGGGTGAAGAAATGCAAGCTCATCGCGATTACTACAAGGTAATGGGTTTAACTCCGCTTTGTGAACAGCAGGATATCAAACGAGCATACAAAGAACTGGCAAAAAAATATCATCCCGATCTTAATCCGGGAAAAGCTGAAGAAGCACACAAGAAAATGAAAGAATTATCTGATGCCCACGATGTACTATCAAATTTTGAAAGAAGAAAAGAATACGATCAAAGCAGTATCTTTACTTTTAAAATACCGGAAAATCTACAAAAGATGAGTATTGATAAAACCAAGAAAAAAAAGAAAGAACCAGGTTTTCTGGATAAAATAATAAGTATGTTTTCCGGAGGTGGAGCAAAAAAAGAAAAAGTTGAACTGACCCGGGAAGGAGCCAGCCGTTTTTCCATGGCGTTGACGGTATTATCACAACTAAAAAAGAATACCCTGGATATGGCTAAACTTGATTTCGAGGAAATTCTGACAGAAAGCCCGGCTAATCCTTATGCTTTATATAACCTGGCTATCATTGAATATAAATTGGGGCGATATGGCAGAGCTCTGGACCATCTTGAAAAGGCAAAAGAAAACATGCCTGAGGACAAGGATTTAAAAGATTTTATAACTTTACTCAGTTAAAAAACAGGAGTTGCTTATGGAAGATTATCCCAGTAAAAATGAAAATCAACAGAAACAAGATTCATATATGCACAAGACCTCAGGTGAATACCACCGTCCTGATTCTGCTCAGGACCCCAGGGAAAAAAAGAAATCCGGCCTGGGAGCCGGGCTGAGCTGCCTGGGCTGTGGCGCCCTGGGTTGTGTGGGAATTTTTGTCCTATCAATTATTTTAATGATTCTGGCCGGCAATTGGATGAAAAACAACCTTGTTGCAGAGGAAAGCATGGAAATTCCTGATGTTTATGTTTCTTCCACTGAAAAAGAACAGATTAATGAGAAACTCGAGAGATTCAAGGCTGAATTAAAAGAGAACAAGAACAAGGTGGTAACTTTAAACCTGACTCCCAAGGAAATGAATTACATCTTACAAAAAGATATGAAGGTAGATGACCCTGAAATGTACATATCTGTAGCTGAAGATGGTTTAACAACTTTTTTATTTTCAATTCCTTTTGTAGCTGAAGGGGAAACTTTAACTTCATCACAATTTGTAAATGCTTCAGGTTCAGGTTTTTTTGGTGTTGAAAATGGTAAATTTATTACCAACTTCAAGGATTTGACCATAGGAAAAGTCAAATTACCTGCCGGTGATTTTTTAGAAGGTTTTTCCGAGGGGTTCGCCGAGGAAATCACAACTTCCGAAGAGTATAAAAATCAGCCTTACAGAATCGAAAATATGAACGTCACCAATGAAAATATAAAACTCGAAATAAAGAGAATTAAATAACTATTTATTTTACTAACCTGATAGAAATGTGTGAATTATGCAAGAAGCCACACCAAAAATACTTCTGGTGGATAATGGCAATTTATCCAGAAAATTAACCAGAACTACTCTGGCCGATGAGAAGTTTCAAATTCTGGAAGCTTCCGATTCAAAAACTGCCCTGGAGCTTGTCGAAAGAGAAGCCCCTTCTTTATTATTGTTAAATTCTAATCTTGAAAACGGCAATTTGATGGAATTCAGCCGAAAACTGGCGGGGCTATCAGAAATCAGGAATTTTCATATAATTTTTCTTGTTGAGAAACAGAAACAGGAATTGATTGAAAAAATTAAGAAGCTGGGTATAATGGATTTCTTTTACAAACCCTTCAGCCCCATAGAGTTACTGAAAAAAGTTCACAATTTTTACTCAGAAAGTTACGAGGATTTCATAGACATTAACGGAGGTTCGGTTGAAGAAATAAAAAACCAGGTTGGCAATACAGAATTTCATACACCTGAAGAAATAAAAAACCTGAATGCAGATCAGCTTTTGTTGTATGCGCTCGACGTTTCCAGGCTTCACAATAAAGAGATTGAAAAAGCCCGCGAGATGAAAAAAGCAATCCAGAAGCTGAAAGATTCGGAAAAAATGAAAGATATGTTTATAGCTCTGGTTTCTCATGAACTCCGTACTCCCCTTTCAATTATCAAGGGTTATTTATATTTATTACAGGAGGTTCTAGACAGTTCGTCACTGGAGCAGGATATTTCCAGTTTTATGAACCCTATCAGCAAAGCTGCCAACAAACTGGAAGGATTGATGAGCGAATTGCTGGATTTTTCCAGAATGAAATCAGGCCTGATGACCTTTGAGAAAAGAGAAATTAATCTTTCTAATTTTCTTGCCCTTATTTTAAAAGAGTTTAAACCCGAGTTTGAAAAGAAGAATATTGAATATGTGTTAAACATTGAAGAAGATTTCCGCCCAGTTAAAGCTGACTATGAACGGATTAAAGAAGCGTTTTCTCATTTTATAAGAAATTCAATTAATTTCACCCAGCCCGGCGGCAGGGTTATGATAACCGGCAAAGATGAAGGAATCTGGGTTGAGATCAGTTTTTCAGATACCGGCAAGGGTATTGCCGAGAGCCATCTTGATAAAATTTTCTCACCATTTTATCAGTCAGAGAATTTTCTTACCCGGGAAGTCGGAGGAATGGGCCTGGGCCTTGCTATTGCCAAGCATATTATTGAAGATCATGGTGGCAGTATAAATGTTTCCTCTGTTGTGGGCAAGGGCACCACTTTCACTCTCAGGCTGCCCCGTTCATACCAGGATGCCCGTGAGATAGTTGCTGAACTTAAGCAAACCTATCCACGCCAGGTGGAGGAATTATCAAGAAATTTAAAAGCCACTCAGGAACAACTTCTGGCTTATGCCCAGGAGTTAAATACGGTTTACGCCAAGGAAAAACAGAGAACCAAACAACTTGAAGAAACCCTGAACGCCCTGGAAAGAACATACATCCAGACCATCGCAGCTCTTTCCAGAACGGTAGATTTAAAAGACGCATACACAACCCCACATACCGACCGGGTTTCTTATTATGCAATGGAAATCGCTAAACATATTAACCCCGAGCTAATATCACAAAGAACTTTCAAGTATAGCTCGCTTTTCAATGATATTGGAAAAATAGCTGTTGCTGAGGATTTTTTCTCCAAAGTAGAAAAACTAACCGAGGAAGAAGGGAAAATATTGACGAACCATCCTCCCAAGGTAGTAGAAATATTGAAGGATACAGAATTTCTGGCTCCTGTCCTGGGG
>CAZSLZ010000101.1:0-12960 GCA_964607865.1 uncultured bacterium | reverse complement strand
TTGAGCGGTAATTATTCTATTGATGAAGGAAAAGAAATACTTAAGAAAAATACCCGAAGATATGCAAAACGCCAACTTACCTGGCTGAGGACTTTCAGCAAGGATTTCGAATATAAATCAAACTTGTTAGAGGAAAAGGAAAGATTATTCAAAAAAATCTCACAGTTTAAAGAAAACATTTATCAACGAAGTTAATAAAAATTATATAAAAAAAGAGGAGGAGCTAGCATGCAACTAAACTTGCAGGATGCTTATCTTGGTCAGTTAAAAAAAGAACACCAAATTGTGGTTGTTTACCTGGTAAACGGTTTTCAATTGAAAGGAACAATAAAGGGTTTCGACAACTTCACCGTGTTCCTTGAAAACGAAGGAAAAGTACAGATGGTTTACAAACACGCCATTACTACTATCAACTCAGTAAAGAATATCAAATTCAACTTCCTTAACGAAGCTTTCAAAGACGTATCCAGAGACGAAGAGAAAAAAGAAAAGAAGGAAAAACCTGTAATTCCCCCGGACGTACCTGTACCTTCCGGAGCAAAAGAAGTTTAATCATACGGAGTAGCCAATTGAAATTATTATTTAACAAGATGCACGGTCTTGGTAATGATTTCATATTCATAGAAAATTTAGAAGATGGGCAAATTGATTTTTCAGATTTAGCCAGAAACATATGCCGTCGGCGTTTCAGTATTGGCGCCGACGGAATTGTTATTTTAGAGAATTCGAATAAAGCCGATTTTAAAATGAGAATTTTCAATCCTGACGGTTCTGAGGCTGAAATGTGCGGCAACGCTATTCGATGCTTTGCCAGATACGTCTATGAAAACAATCTTACCGAAAAGACCGATTTAAACATAGAAACCGGAGCTGGAATAATAAAGCCTTCCGTTGTCCAACCCATAAACCCCGATAAATTTCTGGTCAGGGTTAATATGGGTATTCCTATTTTGAGAAGCGCACAAATACCTATTGCATGTGAAGAAAAAGAACATGTTATTGATGAAATCATCAGGCTGGACGAAAATACTTCTGTTAAATTCACGGGAGTTTCAATGGGCAACCCCCACTGCGTGGTTTTTCTCGATAAAGTAACCGATTACCACGTTCTTGAACTGGGCCCCAGAATCGAGGTTCATCCTTTATTCCCCAGAAAGACCAATGTTGAATTTGTTCAGGTACTTGACCCCGATCATATAGAAGTAAGAGTATGGGAGCGGGGCGCCGGAGAAACCCTGGCATGCGGAACCGGAGCATGCGCAACAGTGGTTGCCGGAATTATCAAGAACATGTTGAGGGAAAAAGTGAAAGTCAGCCTGCCCGGCGGTGAGCTATACATCCAGTGGGACGACTCAGATTCGGTTTTCATGACCGGCCCAGCTGCCAATGTATTCAAGGGAGAAATAGAAATATAAGGGAGTGTTATCAATCAGAACACAAATAGATAATTCCGAGAAACTTCAGCATGTAATCAGAACTCAAAACATGGACGGTATTTTGATATCCAACCCCATCAACCGTAAATATTACAGTAATTTTTCCGGTTCCAACGGTTGGCTTTTCGTTTTGCCCCAGAACAAATATATAATTACCGACAACCGATATTTCAGCCAGGTAAAAAGAGAGTGCCCTGATTTTCAACTTGTCAAACCCACTCTTAAAGAAGGAAAAAACCTTAAAGCCACCCTCAAAAGGCTTTTCAGCCAGCTGAATTTTTCTGGCAAATTGGGAATTGAAACTGGTTCACTTTCAGTAAAACAATTTGAAGAGTTTAAAAAAGATTTTCCCACCCTGACCTGGGTATCCATTGATGAATATCCACAAAAACACAGAATATTAAAAAACGAATATGAAATCGCAGAAGTTAGAAAAGCTGTCCACATTGCCCAGTCAGCGTTCATGAACATAAAAGAATACCTTGCACCCGGTTCTACAGAAAGAGAAATCTCAGCCCGGCTCACCTACCATATGCGAATGGCAGGAGCCACCAAAGAATCCTTCGATATAATCGTAGGCGCAGGCACAAACGGAGCTTTGCCCCATGCCCGCTCTTCACAGAAAAGGCTGCAGGAAGGCGAAGCTGTGGTTATCGATTGGGGCGCTTTGGTTGAATCGGGCTATCAATCCGATATGACCCGCACAATCTTCATAGGGCACCCCCACCCCAGAATGCAAGAAATATACAACACCGTTCTGGAAGCCCAACTCAAAGCAATTAAAGCATTAAAGCCCGGCATTGCCTGTGGTGAAGTTGACAGAATAGCCAGAGAGCATATAGAAAACGCCGGTTACGGCGAATATTTCGGCCACGGCCTGGGGCACGGTATCGGGCTGGAAACTCACGAGGCCCCCAGCCTGGGAAGAGATCAGGAAACCCTTCTTGAACCGGGAATGGTTGTAACCATTGA
Source organism: uncultured bacterium (assembly GCA_964607865.1). GTDB lineage: Bacteria > Vulcanimicrobiota > JAJTBE01 > JAJTBE01 > CAZSLZ01 > CAZSLZ01. The sequence continues at coordinate 10,552 of CAZSLZ010000101.1, read as the reverse complement.
ACCGGGAATTTACCTTGAAGACCTGGGCGGAGTCCGCATAGAAGATATGGCTTTAATCACTGAAACCGGCTCAGAAATTCTTACTTCTTTGCCTAAATAACAGAAAAGCAATATTTTATAAACTTAGTGCCTTCTGTATGAAGAATTAGTTTTAATTTTCATAATCCCATAGGGTTTCGTTTATTGGTATTTTTTTTTAGAAAACCTTTCATTGCTGGCTTAGAAAAGGCTTTGCGTGCTCCCTGAAAGGCGTTGCAACTTACTGAAAGCCGTCATTGCGAGCCTCGAAGAGGCGTGGCAATCTCAATTTAGATCGGGTTTGTTCCTTACTTACTTACCTTGCGTCGGTGAGCACCCGGATCTTTTTCCGGTTGAAAAAACTATTTGATAAGACATTGTTTTTTTTGCTATAATGACAGTAGATAATATACAGGAGGAAATTTTCATGAAAAAACAGGGTTTACTCTTATAGAACTTATTATTGTAATTGCAATCATATCAATTCTGGCTAGTATGATTATTCCCAACATAATCAGGGCAAGAGAACGTGCAAAACTTACTGCATGTATGGAAAACATGAAATCTATAATGACATCCCTTCAGATGTATGTGGCAGACCACGCCTTAACGATGATTCTGAATTCTCATGCGAGTCAAATGAAATGAGCCATGTATTTATGACAGATTATATTAGCAAGTCAATTTACTGCCCTGCATCTGACCAGAGCTGGTATTCTATCGCCGCAGGTTATTGGATGGGTGGAAAGGTTATGAGTATCAGGCATACAAATGTCTGCGACCCCCACAGTCAAATCATAGAAGAAATAACCTGTTGCGGTAGTGGAAATGGCCCCTGTTATAAAATTTGCGAGTTCCATTATTGCACTTGTGACGGGCCCGAACCCAATAGTTGCTGTCCCAATCAATGGTGGCCCGTTGGGGTGAATAATTAGAAGAGTATTGTCCGGACAGGGCGGCCCGAGGCGACGGAGGTGCGGAGGGACGCCCCCCCGCGAATAAAGGCATTAAAAAAGACCCGGGAAACCGGGCCTTTTATTATTTTGTTTTATGTAAAATGTCACCCCATGGATTTACGGGCTTTGTCGGCCTGAACGAAGCCTGCGCCCTGGTCCATGTTGCTGTAATGAGCGCCCATATTCTTGGCGGTTTTCATCAAGGCATCCTTAATTTCCTGTGGGGTGGCTTTGGGGTGAGCCTGTTTCAGGCCTGCCACAATACCTGCCACCTCGGGTGAAGCAAAGGATGTTCCCGGCCCGGCGATTGTGTCGGGTGTGGGTTTATACATAGGAGGCAGGCTGGTCTTGGTGGTTTTTTCCAGTCCGGCGTCGTCCTTCTGTAATAAATCTTCGGGCAATCCCAGAGCCTTCATTAAATCAGGCTTTGCCACAAACAGTTTACGTAACTGAGCCGGGGTCATTCTGCGAAGAGTTTCCACGGTAGTGGCAATTTTATCCATTTGTGAACCGGGGACAGCCCAGGAAGTAATATATTCACCGGGAGCCATTATGTCGGGTTTTACCAGTTTGTCATCGGTGGGGCCTCTGCTGGAGAAGTCGCTGACCTTTTCGGGGTTCAAAGCTGAGCCTACGCTGAGAGCATGGGGTGAATCCGCAGGGGCGCCAATGGTGTGTGCATTGGGGCCTGAATTACCCGCAGCTGCCACCACAGTAATTCCCTTTTCCACTGCCTTTTCTACTGCAGTGTTAATTGGGCTGAAGTAATGGGGCCATCCATCGGGAGGTCCGCCCAGGGACATATTAATGGTATCTATGTTGTGTTTTTCCTTATTGTCTATAGCCCACTGAATACCCTTGACGATATCCGATGTTTTTCCGGTGCCGTTTCCGCCCATAACCCGGATTCCAATAATGTTGGCTTCGGGAGCGGTCTTTATGACGTCGCCGGCAACGTGAGTGCCGTGGCCGTTGGGATCGACAGGTTCCGGGGAACCGTCAACCACGTCTTTCCAGGCAACTAGTTTCTTTTCAGGATGATTATAACCGGAATCGATTACAGCCACTACCTGGCCTTTACCTGTAATTCCCTGTTTGTGAAGGTCTCCGGCCTGTGTCCATTTCACATCCTCAATTTTGGGCATATCCCAGGGCTTGGCGCCGGGGGTTGCATTCAAAACTTTGGGCATATCGGGAATCAACTGGCGTTCCGAATCATCGAAAATCACGAATCCCTGTTCTTTTAATTTTTCTGCATCTTCGGGTTTAATTTTTGCTGTTACTCCCGAAATAACATCCAGCTTGCTGTCAACTTCCACACCTTTCTTTGACAATTCCTTGGCCATGGTGTCAGTATCCACCTTGGCTTTAGATTTCATCAGACCTTTACCGGGAACAATAATTACGTTCTGAGTTTTCTCCTGTTTGCCAAGAGAAACACTGTCTGATAATACCTGAGGCTGTTCAGCACTTGCTTTTGCGGGTTTCTTACCCTCAAAAGCTTCCTGTATGCTGTTCAGTTGATTGAAGCTAAAAAATTCCGGTTTACCAACTGGTCCTGGCACTAAAAACAACTCCTTTCAATTTCAAGAAAATGCTAATTTCCTAATATAATTCAAAACCATTATATAACATTTTTTTGATTTTGTGAACAAAAAAATGTTAATATTTTGTAAACATGAGGACAAAAACTCATTTTGCCTAAATTTAAAGGATTTTTATAAAAAAAAGTGAATAAAAAATTAAGTTTTCATATTTTATTCATACAGGAGACGGTTTTGAACACTTTTATCAAGTTGAAATATATAAGGATATTCAGTATTTTGCTGCTTTTATCTTTTGGCAGTTTTTTTATCACTTCCTGCGGAGGCGACCCTGGGCCTCAGCCCGATCTGGCTATGTGGACAGGCATGGGCGGAGAAGAACTCATAGCCCTGAAGGAGATTACCGAAAGGTTCAACTCGGAAAGCGGCCTTTATGTTTCAGTTATTAATGTCCCCTTTAACGAATTAAGAATAAAGTATCAGATAGCTGCGCCCGCAGGGCAGGGCCCGGATTTGCTTTCAGGGCCCCAGGACTGGATCGGCGCCCTTGCCACCGCTGACCTTATAACTCCTCTAAGCCAGGTTGAATTTACACCGGAGCAGAGAAACAAATACAATCCCATTGGCCTGGAAAATATGACCTATAACCGGGAGATATACGGTATTCCATTTTTCCTGGAAACAATTGCGGTTATTTACAATACTGATATTATAAAAGTCCCCCCCGAAACAATGGATCAGCTTATTCAGGACGCTGTAACTTACAACGACCGTGATCAAAATAAATACGGATTCTTTTTTGAGGTGAACAACATGTATTTTGCCTGGCCATTTCTGGCAGGCTACGGCGCCGAGATTTTCGCCGAAAAAGACGGCAAATTACAGGTTGACAAGGTTCTGCTGAATTCACCTGAAACCATTGAAGGGCTCAGGCTTCTATCAGGCCTTAAAAACAAATACGATATCATCCCCTCCGGCGCCACAACCGATATGATGAACGGTATATTCTATGAGAGAAATATGCCTTTCTGTCTGAACGGCCCCTGGATGCTGGGTGAAATCAAGAAGAAAGAAATCCCATTTGATGTTATGCCTTTACCGGTGTTGCCCAACGGGCAGCCGCCCCGCCCCTTCGTGGGAGTACAGGGCATTATGCTGAACAAGCAGGCGAAAAACCGGGATCTGGCAGTCAGGTTCATGCATTTTTTAAACAGGCCTGAAAACCAGAAAATTCTGTGTCTGGCTGCGGGACGAATTCCCAGCAGGTATGATACACTGGAAGAACTGCATGAGTTCGAAGCTATCCATAAATTTGCAAAAGCTGCGGAGCTGGGAACCCCCATGCCCAACCATCCTGCAATGAACGCGGTGTGGACACCCATGAATGAGGCATTAACCCTCATTATTAACGATGGCATAGATCCTGAAAAGGTTCTTCCCGAACAGGTAAAAAGAATTGAAGAAGATATCAGGCTCATGATGGAATAACGGAGGTTGGATGAAAACCCAAAGTAACGAAAAATATTTACCTTATATGTTCATTGCCCCGGCAATTCTGTTAATGATTTTTCTTACTCTTTTACCCAACCTTTACAGTTTATATCTGGCTTTTACTAACTATTCACTCTTCCATTTTAAAGAATATGATTTTGTGGGCCTCAAGAATTTTCTGCGTATTTTAACAGGGTCCGAGTTTAAAATTTTCATGCGGGTCTTCTTCTGGACTCTGGCCTGGTCGTTTCTCAGCGTTTTTGGCATGGTAACCATGGGCATGTTACTGGCCATACCTCTTAACAACCCTAACCTTAAAGGTAAAAATTTCTACCGGACTTTATTTATTATTCCCTGGGCAATACCTGCATTTATCACAGTATTAATGTGGCAGGGTATTTTGAATTCAGATCTGGGCGCCATAAACCTTGTGCTAACCAACATACTGGGGTTGGGCAAAATCCCCTGGCTTAGCGACCCCAATTGGGCAAAGGTTTCAGTACTCATTGTTAACATCTGGCTGGGCTTTCCTTTTATGATGAGCATTTGCCTGGGCGCCCTTCAGGCCATACCCAGGGATTTATACGAAGCAGCTTCAGTGGACGGCGCCACCGCCAGCAAACAGTTCTGGTCAATTACCGTCCCCCTCTTAAGAAACGCCATGCTGCCGGTTTTAATTTCCAGTTTCGCTTTTAATTTCAACCAGTTTGGAAGTATTTACCTGCTTACCGGAGGCGGCCCACCCATATTCGGCTCTCCCGCCGCCGGCGCCACCGACATTCTGGTAACATACTCATATAAGCTCGCCTTTAACCTGTTCAGGTTCGGGCTGGCTTGTTCCTATGCAGTATTCATATTCATAATTATTGCAACATTATCATCCTTTAACTTTAAATTAACAGGAGCATTTGAAGACAGATAGGGGTATTTAATGAAAAAATCCAGGTTATCCACAAAAGAAAAAATAAAACTGTTTTTTATGCATGTGGGGTTGAGCATAACCCTTATATTGGTGCTTTTCCCTGTAGTCTGGGTACTTGCCGCTTCTCTGAGGCAGGGAGGCTCACTTTTCACCCAGCAGTTATTCCCTTCTTTTTCTGAAATGACCCTGGAAAATTATCATAAACTCTTCACTGAAACCAAATTCTGGATCTGGATGAAAAACACCCTCATCGTTTGTGTCAGCGCCACGTTACTGGCGCTGGTGGTAACCGTAACTGCCGGTTATGCATTTTCAAGAATGGAGTTTTTCGGCCGGAAATGGGGCTTAATGACCATGATTATAATCCAGATGTTCCCGGCAGCTATGGCTATGGTGGCAATTTACAAATTATTGCTGATTCTCAGCAAGTCCACCGGAGGCGTGGTGGGTTTGAACACCCTGCCGGGTTTAATACTGGTGTATGCCGGGGGGGGAATTCCCTTCAACACCTGGATTATCAAAGGTTACCTGGATGGGCTGCCCAAGGAGTTGGAAGAATCGGCATATATTGACGGCGCAACCCGTACCCAGGCTTTTCTACAGGTTATTTTACCACTTATGATGCCCATATTGGCAGTGGTTACTATTTTCAATTTTATTGGCCCTTATGCAGACTTTCTATTCCCCTCAATTGTTATGACCGGTGAAGACCAGTTCACACTGGCAGTGGGAATGCGGGCATTCATTTCCGGCTCATTCTCAACCAACTGGACCCAGTTCGCAGCTGCAGCCATAGTGGGGGCATTACCCATTCTGGTTATCTTTTTCGCTTTCCAGAAGTTTCTGGTGGAAGGCCTTACCAAGGGCGCCCTTAAAGGTTAACTGTTTTTTCAAATTATATGTTTATTTTTTTGTTCTTTAATTTTTATTCAGGAGTTTTATTATGAAAGTCGGATATTTACAATTTGCCCCGGTTTTATGGAATCGGGATTATAATGTTTCCAAAGCTATTGAAATGCTGGAAGAAGTTGATTTCGACCTTATGGTCATACCCGAGTTATTCAACACCGGTTATCTTTTTACCAAAAAAGAGCAACTTGAAAAACTGGGCGAGGACGCTAGAACCGGCCCCACAACAAAAAGGCTGATTGGCCTGGCAAAAAGAAAAAAAGCACATATTGCAGCAGGTATTCTGGAAAAAGAAAACGATAAATTCTACAACTCGGCAGTACTGGTAAATGAGAATGGTTACGTGGATACCTATCGCAAAATCCATCTTTTTTTCGAGGAAAAACTATTTTTTGAACCGGGTAACAAACCTTTCAAGGTTTATGATATTGGAAAAGCACGCATAGGAATAATGATCTGTTATGACTGGATTTATCCTGAATCCATGAGAATCATGGCTTTGCAGAAAGCTGATATTATTTGCCATTGCGCTAACCTGGTTATGCCATACTGCCCCGGCATCATGCCTGGCCGGTGTTTTGATAACCGTGTATTTGATATAACCGCTAACAGAATTGGAAAAGATGAAGTTGGCGACAAAAGCCATACGTTTATTGGAAAAAGCCAAGTTGTCGGGCCCAGAGGGAATGTTTTAAATGAAGCTGGCCCAGATGTGGAAGAAGTTTTTGTGATGGATATTAACCCTGAAGAAGCCCGTGATAAGAATATTAATGAACTGAACAACCTTTTTGCTGACCGCCGGCCCGAAATGTACAAGCCTCTGCTGGAAAAAACAGTTATTTAATTCTTATATCTTTTTTGATTCGTAATTGATGATTATTCTGTTTCCCAAAAGCCTGTCACATTTCCATAATCCGTTATGTTGCCATTACGAGCCTCGAAGAGGCGTGGCAATCTCAATTTAGATCGGGATGGTTCCATACCCACATACCTGGGTGGTACAGAGATCGCCACGCATCCTGTCGGATGCTCGTGATAACGAAATACGGATAGGTTCAGAACCCATTTACCTTGCGTCCGTGAGCGACTGAATTTTTGCCGGTTTAAAAAACTACATTGCGAACAATATATTCCCCAATTCAAAATTGGGCGAACAATATATTCCTCAATTCTTAATGGAGCATGTCGCTGGCACTCGTCGCGATGGCGAAATTTTTCTGGGCAGAAACTATGGGCTCCTCGCCATGACGGTTTTTGTGCAGATTTCGTCTTTTCAACAATCGTTGAAGCTTTCTGGGAATTAATATAACACTGGCTGAACTTGATTGAGTTAATAATTTTTCAGCTTCGAATTCAGGCCCCAGAAAAATCCATTGCCGGGTTTCGAAGAGACAAGGCGACCTTTTTCAACTCATGAAATATCTAAAAAAGGCTGTCGAAAATGACAGCCTCATTTGTTCACTTAACTGGTCGGTTAGTTTTCCACCATTTCCACGTTGGCTCTGGGCAATTTCCAGCGGGTTCCGTCTTCCATTTCAACTTCCACAACTCGAACCATGGTTTCCGATTCAACCTTGACCAGGTCCACGGGAAGCGAAACCACCTTTGCCTTGGCGCCGAAGTTGGGCTCGCGAATGACACGAATCAGCGAGCCGACTTCCATGGCTCCGGCCTTTTCATTCTCCTTGCTGGCTCCTTTTTCCTTAAGATCCATCCTGGGAATGATTACCTCTGGACGAATAACGCCAGCGCGAATCTGGGTTGCTCCATTGATGGATGTTTTGTGGCCCTGGTTCATTTTCAGCAAACCCAGGGTCTTGTCAGCCATGGGTATCTGGCCAAAACCTTCAGTAACAACCAGGGTTATTCCCTTTTTTTCAGACCCGGTGATAGCTACACCCAGGTCATAACCCAGGAATTTCTTCAGGTCTTCATCACCGATACCACCGGTAACAATGCCCTTTACGCCGGTTTTTATAGCTTTGTCAATAACCGCGCTGGTAACCAGGGCACCACCGGCGAGGATCTTTCCCTTGTGTTTTTCGTTAATCATATCAGGTGCTAACGCCCGGCCAGGGTCCTCGGTTAACAGAACCAGATCACCGACGGTTTCACCCCCGACGCCAAAAATTCCCTGTATAAAAGTTCCAAAGGATTCCAGAATCACACCCTCTTCGGGCATGACTTCCACGACTTCTCCTTCTATGTATGCCAACACTTCCACGGGAATTGCCGGCGCTCTTACCAACACTTTACCCGTGGTGTTTGAAATATTTTCTATAGTTCCGGTAATGGGGCTGGTAGCTTTTGAATGGAACAGGCCAAAGAAGCTTCGGGCTTCCGCCAGCAGGTCTTCTTTTTTTACAAATTCTCCAACTTCTTTAACCATAGCGTTGGGAACCTCGGAAGCTTCAAGTCCCAGTTTATTTGCTATATTCACAAGTTCCGGGTTGCCAGGCAGTTCGGTTCGTGCCACGACTTTTTCCGATTCCACCTTGTCACCCACCTTGACTTCAACCTGGCCTTTTAACGGAAGCCTTCTTTCCTTTCGGATGACCATTCTTTCCACTATGGCCAGTCCCGGTGTATATGCATGAGCCATAATCTTTCCTCCTAAGTAGTTTTCTTTTCAGGAATTAAACTTCCAGTTTATCCAGAGGATACATATCAATAGCTTTATACCATTCAAGAATTTTTTCAATTTTCTTGTGGCGATCCTCGGGAATAACCAGGGGTCTTCTTCCGCGGCAATCAAGAACAATTCCCGCTATACCGCCGTAAACGGTACCTTCAATCTCTTTATTTCTGCCTTCACCCAGGTCAAGCCCCTTATAAGGTTTAGCAATGATCTTGGCCTGTTCGCCTACAGGTAAAGGAATAACTTTCATATCACCAAAATTAACTTCAAAACTGACTTCCTTGCCGTCAGGCATGGTAAGGGTTCCATCCATGGCCTTCTGGCCTTCTTTTGCAGTGCCGAAGGGCGCTACGCAGGTTCCCAGATAAATGATACAGTCTTTCAGAAATACCTGGGTAGCCGCCTCGGGATGGACATTGGAAAGCACTCCCAGGTGGGGCATCATGAAGATGGAGTCCACAGTTAGACGGGTAATACCTTCGGGAAGGAATGCATCAATAAGCATCATAGCTGACTGGTTTCTTCGAGGGGCATGAGATAAAACACCGCCGGATCCGATTAACATATCCAGCTCAAGAACATTTACCAAAGTTTCAGCTCCGCCGCTCTGGCTGAATGCATCTGCAATGGTTCTTTCTCTTTGAACACCTTTCAGGCCAGTTGCCAGAGCTTTATGTTGTTCAAAAGACAAAGTGAGAGCCTCGCGGGCTGCTGCCTGTTCGATAATAAGTTCCTTCAGGGTCTGGGGAATGGTGGTAGGCCGGATCATTTTGTTTTTAATCCGGTTTCGCAGGTCCGCTTCATCCATAGAGAAGGGCACCCATCTCATAACCCGGTCCAGGCCGGCATCAGCAAACACGTTGGAAATGGAATAACTCATTCCATAATTGGCCGACACGGTTCTGTTGAATATTTCCTGGAAGACAGAGAAAACATCGGTGGTGGCGCCGCCAATGTCCACACCCACAACAGAAATATCATTCTGTTTTGCAATTCTCTGCATAATAGTTCCCACAGCCGCCGGTGTGGGCATAATTTCTTCATCCACCATTTTCATCAACTTGGGGTAACCCGGCGCCTGTGACATAACGTGTTCCAGAAACAGTTTCTGAATCTTCAAACGGGCGGGCATCAAATTTTCTTTTTCCATGGCGGGCCGCAGGTTATCGGTAATGTCCAGGGCAGTTTTTTCAGCCAGTATGGCGGATATTTCATCCCGGGCATCCTTGTTTCCCGCATAAATCACCGGCAGTTGGTAATCAGCGCCAAGACGGGGTTTGGGGTCGGCCGCGGCAATAATTTCCGCCAGGGCCACCACTTTTTTCTTTTCACCGCCATCGATACCTCCTGCCAGAAGCACCATATCCGGCCTGAGGGTTCGAATCCGGTCAATCTTTTCAAAGTCTTTTCTTCCATCATTGGTTGCCAGGGCATCCATGACGATGGCCCCTGCGCCCAGGGCAGCCCTGGAAGCAGACTCAGCGGTCATTTGAAGAACCAGGCCCGCCACCATCATCTGAAGGCCTCCGCCGGCGGAAGAGGTGGACAAATAAATGTCAACACCCTTATCTCCGTCCAGGGGTTTCATTATTACCTCGCCGTCTTCGGTAAGTATCTGGCGTCCTAACAGTTCCTGAACCTCGGTGGTGGCATTGAGCACTCCCCGGGATACATCTTCCACGGGCGCCTCCACGGTTGTGGGAGCTTCACCGCGAACCGCAAGGCGGTATTCGTCGCCCTGTTTTTCAATCAGAATCGCTTTGGTGGTAGTACTTCCACAGTCGGTTGCAAGAATAGACTTGATTTCTTCTTTTTTCATTCTATTCACCTTTTTCACTATTTTTTTTCGTCTTCAAACTTTTCTATAGCCGAGATCAGTTGTTCAACTTTTTCCCGGTCTTCCAATATTTTCTGTAATTTTGCATAACCTTTAAATTCTGCATAAACCCGAACAATTGGATCAAAAAAAAGCATAGCCTGGCTACCCACAAGACTGAAAGGTTTTATAGATTCCAATTTCACTAAGTCGTGATAAGTGAAATGCTTTTCAAACACCTTATTACCCATATTATCA
>CAZSLZ010000100.1:0-12990 GCA_964607865.1 uncultured bacterium | reverse complement strand
GTTCCACCTGCCGCACAGCTGCTGAAATGTTGGCATCAGCTATTTCCTTTTCTTCTCTTGAAGCGCCTTCCTGAACCAGGCTGTAATTTTGCCTGGCAGCCAGATAGTTTTCCTTGGCCACTTTAAACTGGTTAATAACATTATCGTATTGCTCTCTGGGGATAGCATCCTCGGCATAAACCGCCGCATAACGGTCCAACTCCTTATGCGCCAGTTCCAGGTTTGCTTCAGCCTGAAGCATCTGAGCCTTAGCCATCTGGATCTGCTGACCCCGGTTGCCGGCGTAAACATTATCTCTGTTGGCTCTGGCAACCCCAAGCTGGGCCTGGGCTAACCTGACGTTTTCCTGGTAATCGGTGGGGTCCAGAATAGCAATCACATCGCCCCTGTTGACAGCCTGGCCCACATCGTACCTCATATTCTGTATTTTTCCTCCCACCTGGAAAGAAGACTCGGTTATGTGGGGCGAGTCGGTAACACCAGGGAACATCAAGGTTTCCTGATAACTCTTATATATGGCTTCCTCTACCTGTACCGGTGTTGCTTCAGTTTTAACTTCCTCTTCCTTTTTATTGCAACTTATAAATAAAAAGGGCAGGATTATGCTTATTATTAATATTTTACACCATTTATAATCAGTCATTACAGTTTTCTTTTCCTCCAAGTTCCAGATTTCCGTTCAGCAGTTCGATTCCCAGGGCTTTTTCCAGGGAAGCTACCGCTATATTGTACTCATACCGGTAATTAACCAGTTTCTGTTCCGATTCGTTCAGGGTTCTGAGGGCATCTTCCATTTCCACCGCGGTGGAGAGGCCGTGCCGATAGCGTGATTGGGCCATATGATACCCTTCCCTGGATTTCTCCACATCTTTAATCCCAGTTTGAATATTGGCCCGTGCTTCAATTATGTCAAGCCAGGCTTCTTCCACATCAAGAAACACCTGGTTGACTGTATTTTCCATCATATAACCGAGAGCAGTTAAAACTGAATTGGCATTTTTTGTCTGAGCCTTTTTGGACCCCCCGTCCCATAAAGGAATGTTAAGGGTCAGCATGGCATTATAATCATGGCCTGAAGCAATCAGGGTTTCGGTTCGCTGGGTATAATTTGCCGAGAGCATCAGGTCGGGATTCAATAATGCCCTGGCAGCTTTCAGCAATTTTCTGGCAGATGCCAGATTGAATTCCATGGATTTCACTTCATGGCGGTTGGCCAAGGCAATATTCTTCATTTTTTTTATTTCCACTGTTTCAGGCAGTATAATCTCTTTTTCAAATAATACATTGAAATCAACAGGTTCTTTTATATCGATGAATGCCAGGTAATTCAACTTTGCCATTTTAAGCATTTTTAAAGCTGAAGTCATATTCTGCTCAGCTCTGGAAACTTCAAGCTCTGCTTTCACAACATCAAACCGGGAAACGATTCCTTCACGGTATAATTTTTTTGCCACTTCCAGGTTATCGATTGTGGAATCTATGTAATCCTGGGCAACTCTTACCGATGACTGGGCCTGAAGCACGGAAAAAAGCAGCTTTTTCGCTGTGTACACAGCTTCGCTGCGTGATGTTTCAAGTTTTTCTTTTTCGGTATTAATATTAATAAATGCAGCTGCAACCTGGTTTTCAATCTTTCCAAAAGAAGTCAGAAGATATTGAAGCTGGGCATTTGCCTGGTAGGTCAGGTCTTTTTCAAAATGAAAAGTCTTATCGATGGGCGGGGGAACGTATAACGAATTTACAGGCCCCTGAAAAACACCTGAAACATTTGCCGAAGCAGATGGATTAAGGTTTGCCCGGGTTTCCTCATAGCTGGCAACCGCCTGAGTTACGTTTTCTTTTGCAACTTTAACCTGTAAATTGCGATCCAGAGCCAATTCCTTACCCTGTTGAACAGTAATACGGTTTTCCTTCAGTAAAGCTTCTACAGGTTTTTCAAAGATGCTGTTTCTGTTTTCTTTTTCAAATTCGGGTTCATATTCAATTATAAGAATATTTATAACCTTGGTGTATTCAGGTTTTATACTGTGATTGCTTCTCATATTAATCTGCTCTGCAGGCAAGGGTTTAACAAAAAAACCAACTATGAACAGGCAAATTAAACAATAAAATTTAATATTTTGCTTTTGCATTGATTTACCATACCTTATAAGTTGGGTTTGTATTCTTGGTTATAATAAAAAAAACCTTTAAAGAAAGGTTGTAACTTCTCAATATATATTTGCCGTACAAGAAAGTTTAACTTCTTTCAGTTACGGAAAATTCGTAAATTTCTCTTCAATTGACAGATTGTATTCTGTCGCCGGAAGCCTGTCATATTTCCACTGCCTGTTGTATAACCATTGGTTGCTGAAAGGGCTTGGTAATCTAAAATAAGCCCGGCAATGCAAGGTTTCGAAGAAACCGTGGCAATCTCAGGTTGAATCGGGGTGGTTCAAAACCCACATACCCTCGTCAGTCAATTAATTTATTTAATTTAAAACATTGAATTTATTAAAAATTAGTATATTAAAATAACTGAAAAATAAAAACCCGACAGGGTTAAATCTATCGGGATTTATTAATGCCGAAGGCCGGAATCGAACCGGCACGGTATCACTACCACCGGTTTTTGAGACCGGCGCGTCTACCAATTCCGCCACTTCGGCATATTGAACAACAGAATTATACAATCTGGGATTGGAAGTGTCAATACCAGATTAAAAAAAATATTATTTTAAACGGTTTACTGATAAGTATTTGTCAAAGTTCGTCTTGGCGTTTTCCATGTCTCCCATTTTTTCATAAGCTATGCCCAGGTAAAGGTAAGCTTCTGGGTTACCGGGTTGTTTTTCCAGCACTTCATTATAAGTTTCAATTGCCTTGTCAAACAACTTCATTTCTAAAAGGGTGTTAGCCTTTAAAAGGTAGGGTTTTATTTCGTCCTTATTTATTGATATTGCTAAATTAAAGTTGTGCAGAGCTTTTTTGTGGTCGTTGATCTCCGAATATACTCTTCCAATGTTTATAAAACCCTCAGCTTCATGATTCTGTATTTTGCTTAGTTGGTTGTAATTTTCAAGGGCGTCTTTCATATGGTTCATTTTTTCAAGAACTTCGCCTCGTAATTTTAATACATCAGGAATAAGGCCTGATTTACTCTGGCTTATGATTCTCTCCAGGTCCTGAAGGGCAAGTTCTTTCTGTTGCAGTTTTAAATAAGTCTGGCTGCGATAATAATAATATTTATCTTTGGAAGGATCTCTCTCCAGGGCCCGTTTGAAAAATCGAACAGCGTGTTCGTAGTTGTTCATGTCCAGATATACGAGGCCCTGATAAAATATAGGTTCGCCTGATTTGGGGGCATATTTGGAAGCTTGTTTGAATGCTTTCATTGCATCATCATATTTGGAAGCTTCCCGGAAACAATTCCCCAGTTTTAAAAGAGTGTTTACATCGTTAGGTTTCTTTTCAAGATATTTTTCAAAATCCCGGGCTGCATTTAACGGGTTGCCCAGTTCCAGGAATAAGAAACCCCGGGCAAGATTGAAACCTACATTCTCGGGTTTCAACTCAAGGGCTTTTGAAAAATCGTTGATGGCGCTTTTAATTTTGCCGCATTTTATGGCGGTCTTTCCGTGAAGGACCAGATAATCCAAATCCTGGGTATCCGGGCCGGCAACCTCATCCAGGTTTTCCAGTGCTTTTTGATAATCTCTGGTGAATTCTATATGATACTTGGCTTTTAAAACCCTGCCTTCCAGGTTCTTTCTTTCAAGCTTGAAGATGTCATTTAATATCATATTTAAATATTCATATTTTTTTTCTGAGTATAGTTTGTTTGCCTCCCGCAGGAGAGTGCCGAGTTTTTCCTTTTTAATATCAGGTGCCAGGGCGAAAGTTGAGGGAACTTCATCGTTGGGGCGGAGGCTCTCTTCTACTTCTTCAGATAACAATTCTTCTTCGACTTCCTTCTGAATTGTTTCTGTTTCTATAGGCCGGGGTATTTCTGCAGCTTCTTCCCCGGGCCCAGTCAATTCACTTGGAGAAGAAGTTTCCCCAGTTTCTTCAAGATCAATTTCACTTTCTACTGCTTCTGTTTCAGAAACAGATAATATTGAAGAGGGTATCTCTTCCCTGTTAACTTCCTTCCACAATGCCAGGTCACTGGCCTCGGTCTTCTGGTTTGCCTCGATAACTTCTTCAATTGATGGAAAATCAGGCATCATCTCATCATCTTCCTGAATTTCGTCTCTTTCAGATTCATATTCAATTTCATAAAAAGGCGTATCTTCTGCCGGGCTCTTCTCTTCTTCCACTTCTTCAATTTCTATAGAAGGCGCAAAAACAAGCTCGTTTCCGCTGTTTTCTTCAACAAGGGGCTCCGCGGCAGCAGGGGTGTCTTCAACCTGAATTTCGTAATGCTCTGCAGGTTCGGGGTAATTCTCTTCAACGAATTTTTCGATGTCTTCTTCGTTGTTTATAGCAGGTAATTCACCGGTGGAAATCGATTCTATAATTTCATCAACCTCTTTTGAGGTGCTTTCCATTTCAAGGCCTGAAGAAAAAGAGCCCTGCTCAAGTTCTGATTCCTCTTCCAGAATATTCTCGATGTAATCCGGTTCTTTTACTTCTTCCTCCATCTCAGATATGGGTTCTTCTTCGGCCTGCTCTGTGGAAACAGGGGTATCATCATCAAAGGTATCGAATTCCTTCAATTCTTCACTGGCTTCTTCAAGTTCAGCTTCCAATTCACTCTGAATCTCTTCGTCATTTTCTTCGGGCTCTGTAATTTGCTCCCTTTCCTGAATCATTTCATCAGTTTCGTGAATTTCTTCCTTTTCTACCGGAGGAGCGGCCCTCAAATAAGTTTCGTCAACCTCGGCAGCCCTGGTTTTTACGCCGGGCTTTTCTTCCGAAGGCAATTCAGGCTCCCCGGCTTTACCGGGAACTCGTTGGGGTTCAGGTTGAACCTGCTCTTCTATATGAACCTCTTCACTGTCAAATTGTTCTTCAGGTTCAGTTTCTTTAGGCTGCTCCTGAATATACTCTCTAATCTGCCTCACGGGGGCTGGCTTCTTGGCTTTTAACAGCTTGGAACGCTTGCGGGGCCGATAGGCGGGCTCCTGGTGCTTCTCGGCAATCGGGGCGTCAATATTTATAACAGGGCCAACCTTTACCGCCGGTTCGGCATGTTCATAAAACACAGGCTCTTTTTTGGAATCGTATTTTAATACCAGGGTTTCCTGTTCTTCCTCTACAGGAATATTGGTAACCATAGCTTCCCCGGAAGGGCTTACGGCTTCACTTCTTATTATATCTCTTCTGACCTGTGCTGTTTTCTTAACTGGTTCTCCTCCCAGTTCAATCAGTTTTTCCGATGCAGGAAGGTTTTGATTGTCCAGTTGAAGGGCATTCTGAAAACAGATTATTGCATCCTCGGTTCTCCCGTTGTTTAATCTCTTCAATCCCTCTTCATACCATATACGGGACTCGATCTTCCCGGCATATTCTCTGGGGATACCCAGGCTTTCCCGGAACTGTTCTATGAAATGATGCAAAGGTGAAATTATCATGTTTTTGAAAATGGAATTCTGATACAAAGCTTCATATTCACGCAAAGATTTCAGATCTAATTCCACTCCTGTAATTCCCAGATGATCCTTGACTATTTCCTCCATGTTACGGGTAAGGGCTTTGCTCAAATGGAAATGGTTTCTCAGGAATTCAAGCCTGGTTCTTTCCATATCGGTGATGATTCCGTCTTTCCAGGCAACTTCCAGCAGTTGGCGGTACATTTCGATTACTTCATCGGGCACTTCCCTGCTGACTGCTTCTACTGCGCCCTTCAGGGTATCGTCGAAGTCGATTAGCAACCTGTCGGGGTGGAACCTTTCCCGGCACTGGAAGCAGTAATAATCCATCTCTTCGCCCGAGCGGTAACGAAGAAAATAAATCTCGTCCTTATTGTGAATTCCGCATTTTCTTACTACCACAAAAGGATGGAGGCAGAATAAAGGTTCCATTTCATCGGTTTCTGGGTCGGTGCGGAAAAGATACATTTTTTTGTTTCGCTGAGGCAGGAAATCTTCGCTCATGTATCGTTTCTTTGCAGTGGTTATACCCTGCATAACTTCCATATTGTGGTCGTAATACTGGCCGTCTATTTGAATAGACGAAACATAAACCATGGCATAATCTTTTAAAAAATGAAGCTGCATCAGGATTTCCTGAAATGCCGGTAAAAGTATGTTTATTCCCTGTTCGTAATTAAAATTTGCAAAGTCAATTTCTGAAATAAAACGGTTGTAACTTTTGAAAAAATCTGCAACGCATACATTTCGCACATCTGCGGCGGGGGTAAGTTCTTTAAGCATGTAATATATTGCATCCCGTATTTTGGGCAGATTTTTCTGTTTGCTGAAGTAAAAATTAAAGATATCCTTCACCAGGGGTTCCCTGCTGTTGCTCACATGTTTCAATGTTTTATCCAGTAAATTGGTCCAGTTGGATGGGGTGGGGTTTTTAAGAGTAATTTCCAGTTGCTCCTGAAGGTGTTTATCCATGGACTGTTCGTTGAGGATATAACCAACCAGATAATAAGTGATAATCTTCAGCATGCTGTCGTAAAGATCGATTAACCGGTTGAATTTGTGAGGCATCTCTTCTGGATACACGATGCTTTCAATGTTTTGATAGGTTGCAGCGATAGGATAAGGAAACGAAAATCTGATTAAATTCTCCAGCATTTTATTCACCCTGTATTTTTAATTTTAAGACTACTATAATTAGTAAGTTTATGAAAAAAATATTCCCCGAAAGGTTTTATTCTCCTTTTTAAATAAAGGAAAATGTTGAATTTATAATGTTCTTTCATTCCCGAGCTGACAGGCCTTCCTTAGTAAAAATAATCAGAATTTCAATTGATTTATGCGGCGCTTCAAGGGTTTTTAAAATATAAGAAGAATTTTCAGCCATGCATGATTTTAGTTATATGTTTAAAGATAACGAAGCCAGAAAAAAAATGAAGAAATACTATAGCAGTGTTTGCGGCAGTTGTAAAGTCTGCTGCTGTACTTTCAACACATCGCCGATATGTTCCTGGCTGCCTTTTAACCGGACCATGGAAGACGATGAAATAATTCTTGCAAGAAAGGCATTTAAATTATCTAAAAGTTACCGTAAAAGATTTATACTGAACGTGAGAAAAGCTTTTTTGTATCTGAAAAGCCGGGGTTTCGGAAGGAATTTGAAAGATTATACCCGTAAGGGGAGTTTTTCATTCAAGGGAATAATCTATAATTTCTGGAAAATTCAGGGTGAAGTAGAAAAAATGAATAACGCCCTGTCAAAAATAGACAAAGAAGATGTGGATAATTTTGGTTACAGTGATTGTCTTTTTCTCATACCCGGCCAGGGTTGTATCCTGGAAGAATTCCGGCCTCATGTCTGCGTGACAGCATTCAGAAATTGTTTCAAGCAGTTGCAATTGTACGATTTTGTTGATGCAAATATTTTTGAGGTTAACGAAGAAGACTTGTATAAATATTTCAGAGCCGATTTTGAA
The DNA here is from genome assembly GCA_964607865.1 of uncultured bacterium. Lineage (GTDB taxonomy): Bacteria > Vulcanimicrobiota > JAJTBE01 > JAJTBE01 > CAZSLZ01 > CAZSLZ01. The sequence goes on along the minus strand of CAZSLZ010000100.1, from coordinate 5,444 downwards.
ATAAGCCGGAAGGTTACCCGGCCTAAAATAGTTATTGGAGCAAGTGAAAACTTCAGGAAGAAAACAGAGAAATATTTTCCAAACAGGGGGTTGGGGCATATAGAAGAGTTGAGTTATTATGAGTTGGCCTTACTGGCAGATTTTATAGTTCTGCCTTTTTCCACCCTGCCCGGGGATATGCAGGGTAAAATTAACAGGGCTGAATTTTATCTGTTCAATAAGATTAAAGATTCGCCTCCGGTGACTTTTATTGAAAAACTGGAAAGAGGTACAAGCAACAATAAGTTTGATTTTGGGTTAGATTACTGCCAATTGTTCAAAATTGTCTAAATTTTACTTTTTATTTACAAACATCTGCATTCCCGGTAAATAGAGAGTTTTAAGCAAAAATTGTATTTTCTGTTTATAAACCGGGTTATTCCCGGAAGGAAAATAGAAGAAAAGTGAAAAATATATGAAACCTTCGAAATAATAATAAAATTTTTTTAGAAAAGGAGATTATCTGTGAAAAAGATACAAAAATATATTGTCAGGCCTAATATTCCAAAATCTCTTAAACCCTTATTGGAAATAGCTTATAACCTCTGGTGGACCTGGAACCCCGAGGCTATCGATCTTTTCAGATGGATTGATAATGAAAAATGGGAAGAATATGATCATAATCCGGTAAAGATGCTGGGAAGCACCACCCCTGAACGGTTTACCGAGTTGGAAAACGATATTTCATTTAACAGGCATCTGGACAAGGTTGCATCGGATCTCCGAGCTTACATGAAGAAGAAAAGCTGGTTTGAAAAAAGCTATAAAAAAGACTTTAAAGGGCCCATAGCCTATTTTTCCTTTGAATTTGGCCTGCATGAATCCATAAGGCTTTATTCCGGTGGCCTGGGTATCCTTTCCGGCGACCATCTGAAATCCGCATCAGACCTGGGAATACCTCTGGTTGGTGTGGGGCTGATTTACCGGTTTGGATATTTTCAGCAATATCTGAATATTGATGGTTGGCAGCAGGAATACTATCAGGAAAATGATTATGAAGATATGCCCATGAAACTGGTTAAGGACGACGAGGATAAACCGGTACTGGTTGCCTTGGAACTTCCCGGAAGAGTCGTTTATATGCAGATCTGGAAAATCCAGGTAGGCCGGGTTGCACTTTACCTGCTGGATACCGATCTGGAAATGAACTCCCCTGAAGATAAGGAATTGACCTATAAATTATATGGTGGTGATATGGACACCCGGATCCAGCAGGAAATCCTGTTGGGCATCGGAGGAATGAGAGCCCTTAATGTAATGGGTATAGAACCCTCAGTTTCACATATGAATGAAGGCCACTCGGCATTTCTGGTATTCGAAAGAACCCGGAGGCTTATGGAGGCCAATAATCTCAGTTTCGAGGAAGCACGGGACATAGTATCCGCCAGCAGCCTCTTCACAACCCACACCCCTGTCCCTGCGGGAATCGATGTGTTCCCTCCCGATAAGATTGCCACATATTTCAGTGAATATGCACATCACCTGGGTTTAAACATTCACGATATTCTGAGGCTGGGAAGGCAGAATCCCGATAACCAGTCCGAATATTTCTCCATGCCGGTTCTGGCTTTTAATTTCTCCGATAGATCAAACGGAGTAAGCATGCTCCACGGAAAGGTATCCAGAGATATGTGGAGAAGCCTGTGGCCCGATCTTCCCGATAAACTTATGCCATTAAGGCATATAACAAACGGAATTCATACTCCGACCTGGCTTTCCGGCGAAATGATGCGGCTTTATGACCGCCACCTGGGCCCCCAGATGATTGAAGACGCCATGGATTCCAACCTCTGGGATAAAGTAGATAACATTCCCGATACCGAATTATGGTGGGCAAAGGAAAGATTAAGAGAAAGGCTTGTTACTTTTGCCAGGAAAAAAATTACCGAACAAATGAAACGCCGCGGTTCCATACGAAAGGAAGTACTCAGCGCAGAGGAAATTCTAGACCCCAGGGCGTTGACAATAGGGTTTGCCAGGCGTTTTGCAACATACAAACGCGCCACTCTTATCTTTAAAGATGTGGAAAGAATCAAAAGGCTTCTTAATGACAGGGACAGGCCGGTACAAATTATTCTTGCCGGAAAATCACATCCCAAAGACAACGAAGGTAAGGAATTCATAAGAAAAATCGTTCACATTGCCAACCAGGAAGAGTTCAGAAGAAAGGTTGTTTTCCTGGAAGATTACAACATGGACATTGCCCGGCATCTGGTTCAGGGTGTGGATATCTGGCTGAATACCCCCAGGCGGCCCCTGGAGGCCAGCGGAACCAGCGGGATGAAGGTTTGTCCCAACGGCGGAATTAACCTGAGCGTTCTTGACGGCTGGTGGGTCGAGGGATATAACGGTCAGAACGGTTGGTCAATAGGCGGCGAAGTCTATGAAGACCATCAATACCAGGATGATATCGAAGCTCTTGCTTTGTATGAAATACTTGAAAAGGAAGTTGTACCCACCTTCTACGAAAGGGGAGTTGACGGAGTCCCCAGAGAGTGGATCAAGTTGATGAAAAATTCTATTAAAACTGTCAGCCCATTCTTTAACACCAACCGCATGGTCAGCGAGTATTTCATTGATGTTTACCAGCCTGCAGAAGAACAATATAAGGAGCTGGCAAAGAAAGACTTCAAAGCTGTCCATGAATTGCAAAGCTGGAAGCATTATATAATGGAAAACTGGAATAATATTTATGTGGAATCGGTTTATGCTGAACAGAAAGACCTGCTTCTGGTAGGATCTGATCTGGAAGTCATGGCCTACATAAACCTGGGCAACGCCAAACCCGATGATTTCAAAGTTGCGCTTTTCCACGGCCAGATTGGCAGCAGTGGTGATATAAGCGGCGGTGTAAGGCTATGGATGAAGGCTGAAGAAGATCTGGGTGACGGGCGGTTTATCTATAAGGTAATTGTTCCCCTGGATTCTTCGGGCCACCGGGGTTATTCCGTTTGCGTATATCCCGATACTAAAAAACAGGATCGACGATTTGAAAAAGCCCACATAAAATGGTGGCAAGGATAGAAAAAAAAGCCCGGCTTCTTGCCGGGCTTAAGTTTTTCAGGGGGTGAAATTCAAACCTTATATGAAGAATGAAAAATTTGAGCCTTTATTTGAAGAAAGCAAGGCCAGGCTGTATCAAAAAGAACGGGGAGTTGAAATTGAACATGACCTGGCAAAGGAAAAGCTTACTGCCAGCCTGGCTGTGACAGTGTTTTATTGTTTTCTTGTTCTGGTTTTTGTACTTGTTGGTTTTCTGTATTATAATAACCTAGTGGGATTCCATTATCACTTTAAAAGATATTTTTATCTTACACTGATCAATATGTTGATTATGGCAAGTTTTTTTCAGGTTTATCGGGGGTTCAGCCTTATATTTAAAGTGCCTGGGGCAGTGGAGAAGATTGAAAGGTTTAATAACAAGCTTACGGTTACCAGAAGGGTTAACAGTAAGAAAGAAGATTGGGCTGTGGACCTGAATAAGATCGATTCAATTGAAAATAATGAAAAGTATAAAAAAAGTTATTGGCATTTGCTGGCAAACCCCACAGTGAGGAACCTTTTTGAAACAGGCAGTGGAGCCCTTGTTATCAGAATAGATTCCCGAAATGCCATTCACATATGTGCCGGATTGACTGAAGAAGAACGCAAGAAAATACTTGAACTGATTTTCGAATAGGGTTTTAATATGATAAATAAGCTGGTGGCGGATGGAAAAGCCGATTTTGAACAGAATGAAAAAGGCCTGGCCCTGACTATTCCTATATTTTCTGAGAAAAAAATTAATATTTGCAATTTTCGTATAATTATTATCAAGTTTTTAATCTGGTTTGTTCTGGCTTTTCCACTGTTTTCAAGAAAATACTTGATACATAGGGCAGAAAGAATTGATATGGGAGAAATTCCCAGAAATAATATGAAAGTCACCAAAAGCGCAATAATTATTAAAACTGTGTTTCTTTTCATTTATAATACCTCCGCAAAATGGCTTCGTATGTTATACAATCTTCAAAAGGTTTTATTTCCTTGATAAAGAAAAATATTTTCATGGAGGAAAATATGAAGAAGATTTGTTTGGTTCTGGTTTTGATATTTATGGCAGTGCAAATGGGTTTTGCCTTCGAAGCAATCACCGTTAACGATGCAGGAATTATAGTCTCAGCTTCCAGTAACGGGGTGGAACCCGAAACATCCACCGAAATTACACCTTCACTGGCGTTCAGGGGTGGCTCCAATAATCCGTGGATTGCAGCCATGGAATTTGACCCGGCAAGGGGCGAATGGCTGAAAGCCAATTTTACAAAGCCTGCTGAAATCAAGGGGATCTGCATAAGCCCAGCTTATGTTAACAAACCGGGTAAATTCAGCAGATTTTCCCGGCCCCGCAGTTTTCTGGTTTCCTTTGAAAATGAAGGAAAGCGGGAAACCCTGTATTATAACAATCGGCAGGATGAACAGGGAAAGCGGATACTTCTTCTGTTTGAAACCCCAATAAAAACCAAGCATTTTACTTTTAAGGTTTTTTCGGTTTATCCTGGCACCGAATATAAAAACCTTGCTGTGGGTAATGTTGAATTTATTCTGGAGGGTAAGGAAAAACAGGTTACCAGGTTTGATGGTTTATTGTTTGCTGCAGAATTCATTCAAGAGTGCAGGGAACCGGAAAAAGTTCTGGGTGATATTACTGAAACAGGGAAACTGAAGATTAATAAGGTTTTAAGAAATTCCAACCCCCTGCAAAAGGAAAGGGTTGTTGACAAGGCAGCTTCGTATTCATTGGATGAAATAAAGAAGAATATGGGAATATGGGCCACTCTCTGCCTGGAAATATATAATGTATATGTAAATAAATCCCATTCTTATCCCGGTTATTATGTAGAAAACCGGGCTCAGAACAAATATGGGCTCCAGTTGAATTCTTCTCCTGAATTCGATGTTATTGAGAGTTATACCATTCATTTTGAAAAAGAAAAAAAAGAAGACGGTAATTCGAGGTTTCATATTAACAGGATAGATACAGCTAAAGGGTTTTATACTCCCTGATTCAATGACGTTCCAGGGTCATTTCTCCCGCCAGGGGGCTGAGCATTCTTTTTCTTGTGGTGGCATTTTTAAGGTTAAGCCCGAAAAGATACGACATTTTCGCATAGGCAGCTTCCTTGGTTATATCGCCAAGAAACAGGACATTCAATTTTTCAAAGCTTCTGGCGGTTTCATATTCTACCTGGACCGACCCCTTATAATAGTTGGAAACAATTGCCACTAGGGTATTCTTCTCTACGATTTCCTTTATGGCCTTTTCCAGAGAGTAAGGGCCGTCGTTGGGTGCATTGCCCATGCCGAAATCTGCAATGATTACCCCCCTGTAGCTCTCCTCGGGCAACAGAGACAACAGGTTGGGCAGA
>CAZSLZ010000099.1:0-13087 GCA_964607865.1 uncultured bacterium | reverse complement strand
ATCTTCGCAAAAATCGATCCTGACCTCCAGTTGAAGCATAAAATCCAAAAGACGATCCCGGAATCGGGACATCAGTTCGCCAAACTCGCCTTTTAACTGGGAAATTGCCATTTCTCTCGCCTGATCCGTTTTAGCGCGGATCATGTCCATTACCGCCTCTGCCTGGGTCAGGTCAATTCTTCCTCCCAGAAAAGCCCTTTTTGTAAATTCGCCGGGCTCGGCAAGCCTGGCTCCCTTATTAAGAACCAGCTCCAGAATCTTTTTTAAAATTAACGGCCCGCCATGGGAATTGATCTCCACCACGTCCTGGGTGGTGTAGGAACGGGGGCCTTTCATGAAGGTAACCAGAACTTCGTCCAGAATCTTTTCGCGGGTTGTAATATTTCCGTAATATACTTTCCTGGGTTCCATTTTTTCCGGTTGTCCCCCGGAAGGGCTGAAAATCTCTTTTCCAATATCAAAGGCTTTTTTTCCGCTGATGCGGATTATACCAATTCCTCCCTCACCTGGAGGTGTGGAGATGGCTGCAATTGTATCTTCCATTAAAAAATCCATACTATGGTTTCGTTCTTTTTCAAGGGGAATAAATCCTGTATAAAACCCTGTTGACAGCAGGGGAAATTAATGAATCGAAGAAACAAGTAGGGCTATAACCAAGAATACCTGATATAAGGAGAGATTTGTCATGGATAAAAAGGTGGAGCCTATCCAAAGCGAAATAGTTGAAAATATAGATACCCTAACAGCCACAGCTGTGAAAGATAAGGAACTGTTTTCAGAAAAACAGCAGGAAGAACGGGAAGCTGCCATGAGGCTGGAAAGAAACGCCGAACATTTAATGGACAAGATGCGTTTTGATGAAGCTCTGGACTTTCTGCGCCGGGCAATGACCACTTTTAAAAAGGTTCAGGATCACAAAAGCCTGGGCAGGGTTTATTCCAGGCAGGGTTATTGTTTTGAACAGTTACAGCGGTTTTCCGAGGCCGAAAGCAGTTATAGCGAATCAAAAGAACATTTCAAGAATACCGATGATAAAACCGGTTTTGCCGATTCCGCAGATCGGCTGGCCAAACTTCATTTCTGGCAGGAAAAAACTGGTGACGCTATTGACGAATACAAGGCTGCTATTGAATATGGGGTAAAAAACAGTGAAATTTTTAATAACCTGGCATTTTTGCAGATGAGCGAGGAGCAATTTGAAGAAGCCCGGCAGAACCTGGAAAAGGCACTGGAGATGAGGGCCAGCGAAAGTTCTCAGGAAGTACACATTACCCTGAACAACCTGGGAGTCATTGAATTTCTGAAAGAAAATTACAAACAGGCAAAAGAACACTTCACTGAAGGTATTGAAAAAGACCTTCGCCTGCCCGAGGAAGATCGCTCCGTTCAGTATATAATTTTTTATAACCCATGTTATAAAGATAAATCCTTTGACCGTTACCGGGTTGCAGAAGATGTAAACACCATGGTCTGCCTGAAGCTGAACCTGGCTGCCACCTTGAAAACTCTGGATAAAAATGCGGATGTGACCGACCTCATAGAAGATGCTCTGAACCTGGAAAGAAACCGTGATTACGTTCATGAAGCCATTGGCTGGATTTACCTTAACGAAGGCAATGAAATCAAGGCGCTGGATAATTTCAGAAAAGCTGCCCCCCTGGCGGGAACCGGTGAGGGTGTCAAAGAAGTAATCAGCCTGATAAATCCCTATCTTGATGCCAATGTTGGAAGAAACGAACCATGCCCCTGCGGCAGTGGCAAAAAATATAAGAAATGCCACGGCAAACAGGTATAAGTTATTCTGCCTCCCAGAAGTCCGTTACATTTCCATAGCTTGTTATGGCGTCATTGCGAGGTTTCGAAGAAACCGTGGCAATCTTAATTCAGATCGGGTTGGTTCCTTACCCACTTATCTTGCGTCTGTGAGCGACTGGATTTTTGCCGGGTAAAAAAAGCTACATTGCGAACATTATGTTCCCCAATTCTTAATTGGGGTGGTACAGAGATCGCCACGCATCCTGACGGATGCTCGCGATGACAGCATTATCATTATTCTGTCTAAAACAAAGAAGCTGCCCTTCTGGGGCAGCCCCTCTTTTTTGGTCCTTTAGTAAGATTAATACTGGCCTGCCATAAATAAAGAATATGCCCCCTCGTAAACTGTGGTTCCGTTCAGGGAAATTTCAATGTTTCCGTTGCCGGTGGCATCAACAACCAGGGTATCATTGCCCGAGTTGGTCATGGTGATCTGGCCAGACTGAATTATGAAATCCTGGGAAGATTCATCGTATTCCAGAACAACGTCCTGGGTTGTGGCAATTGTAACAGTGGACGTCAATTCGTCGAAATCTGTGAAGGACAGGGTGCCCTGTATTGCCATTTCAACTTTCATTTCTTCTTCGTAAGCGGTCATGGTGGCGCTGGTCTGGTTGACCAGGGTGCCGTTCTGATCTTCATGTACGGAGCCGGAAACCGTCTTGGTTGTATCCACAGTAATTGTGTAGCTGGCCTGCTCCATATCCTCCAGGGTTCCAGCCTGGTTTATGGTGCCGTTGTTTGTTATGGTAACCTGGGGAGTGGAATAGGATGTTAAAGTAAGGTTGTTATAAGTGGAAACCGCAGAGAACTGGGTTTCATTGTTGGTTACCTCCACTACCAGGGTTACTGTTCCGTTGGCATTAAACTGGGACTGGCTGCGGTAAGGGAAAAACATATACCAGTCGGTGAAGGTAAGGGTGAGGTTTGCCGATTTATCTCCTCCTGCCTGGGTTGAAATTGTGCCGGTAATATGCATGGTTCCGTTCTGATCGAAAGGATCAGTTACAGTCTGGTCAACAGTGGTTTCTGCCCTGGAAAGATCCACATTCCTGAAGGCATCTTCCAGTACTTTTCTGGCCACATCGTTCTGTCCGCCAAAATCGTACATTTCCATGGGGTTTTCATTTAAAGATTTCAGGCAGTAGTAACTGACTGTTTTTGAGTTGGTGGTGGAGAAATTGGCAGTAGGTGTGCTGGAATCTCCTCCGCCTCCTCCATCAGGGGTGGTGCCGGAACCGGTTCCGCCACCGCCTCCGCCGCAGCCCATAATTAATGAGCCTGCCAGCAATAAGGTCAGAATTATTGTAACTAGCGCCCTGGTTTTAACTTTCATTTAATAACCTCCCGTATAATATTTTAGAACAACTTTGTCTTCTATTTATTATTGTTTTTAATCTTTCAAAATCCTTTGTCAGAACAGGGTTAATTGTCTGAAGAATTATTATCTGGGTATAATATTAATTGGAAAGGAGGTTGAAAAATGAAAAATATCGCAAAAGGTTTTACTTTAATCGAGTTAATGGTAGTAATTGCAATCATTGCCATATTGGCCAGCATAATAATTCCCAATATGCAACGTGCCCGCGAACAGGCAAAACTGACGGCATGCATACAGAATATAAAGAGCATTTCCACGGCCATGCAGATGTTTATGGCGGATAATCAGGGTAATACCCTGTTTAGCGATGAGTGGTACGATAGCGACGTGGACGATTCCCCCCTGGTGCCCGACTACCTGGGCAGAAGCCCGGTCTGTCCCAGTTGGAACCAAGACTCAGGTTCTTATAATGTGGGGATGTATGAGGGCGCTTTCATCGATACCTGGTGCAATGCTGGCATGTGGTATGCCGCACATGAGTATGCATTACAGGACGGCTATAGCTGGGGGCCGGAGTTTGATTTCGAGAATGGCTGGTATCCCCCCTATATAGGAAATTTTTAAATAAAATTTGAAATTTATTGCAAAGGGTATTCTTTGAATACTCTTTTTATTATTAAATGTTATAGGTAGGATTTTACAATTTTTGATAAAACATGTTTATTAAAAAAGTAGCATTAATTACAACCCGATTAACCATGGTGAATAATTTATGAAGTACACAATATTGCATATTGATGACAGCGAAGCTTTCCTGAATTTATTCAGGCTTTATTTCAGGAAATATTTTAACGTGATTTCCCTGGAGGAGCCGGAAAGGTTCATTGAAGAAAGTATTGATGAAAAATTTGATATTATTGTAACCGATTACGAAATGCCTGCCTATGACGGTATGGAAGTCCTGGACTATGTAAAGGAAAAATTTTCTCATATTCCTGTGGTTTTTTGTACCGGCCAGGGTAACGAGGAGCTGGCGAGGGAAGCATTTCTCAGCGGAGCTTCCGACTATTTCACCAAAGATTTCACGGGTTTTGCCAGCAAAGAAAAGTTTGTTAATTCCATCAAAAATATAATAGAAAAAAGTAACATTGAAAAACAGCATCAGCAGATAGCCTCAGCGCTGATGGAATCGGAAGCCCACCTGGAAACCATTTTAAACAGTTATCTTTATACATTTTTGTTATTGGACAGAGATAGCCGGGTTCTTATAGCAAATACCGCAGCCCAGAAGAAGCTGAAGCAGGTGTTTGATACAGATATTGCTATTGGCACCGATATGGCTAGTGTAATTCCTGAAGATAACCTGGAAGAATACCAGCAGGGTTTTTCCATGGCGTTACATGGACACAAAACCGTTACCCGGACACAATTTTTTAAAAAAAGAAAAAACCAGTGGATGGAAATTTCCTATATTCCCGTATATGATGAAAACAATAAGGTAATCAGCGTTTGTGTCAGTATTATTGATATAACCCAAAAAGAAGAGGCTGACATCGATCTTATCGAAAGAGAACTCAGAATGAGTTTTCTCCGGGAAAATGAATATCAGTCTTTCATTCTGCTGGATAAAGACGCCAGAATCAGATTTTTCAATAAAGTCGCAGAAAACAGGTTCAAGCGGGTTTTCAAAAGCCAGATTAAAATAGGTTTTTCCATTTATGATTATATTCCCGAGGATCAACTTGAGGGTTTCAAAAAACGTCTTCAGAAAGTTTTTTGCGGTGAAAGCCTGGGCTTGGAAAAATCTCTGGTGTCTTCCTCCGGTGAAAAATTATGGTATGAATTAAATTATGAGCCCATATTCAGAGCAGAAAACCAGGTGGTGGGAGCCAGCCTGGTGTCCTTTGACATAACCGCCAACAAAAAAATTGAACAGACGGTAAAAAATGTTTTTCAATTAAGCAACGATATGTTGTGCCTTTTTGATTTTTCAGGCAAATTTCTGGAAGCAAACCCTGCATTTTATGAAAATTTGGGTTATAGCCCTGGAGGTTTGGATAATTTACAGATTGTAGAACTGATTTCTATTGAAAACAGCTCTGATTTCTTGAAAATCTGGGAAACTGTGATAAACACCGGAAAAATAGTAAAAGATATTGAACTGGAGTTTTTGAAAGCTGATGGCAATACTATATGTTTAAACTGGTCATTTAAACCCGATACCGACAGTGACAGGGTGTTTGCCGTTGCCCGGGATTTATCCAGGGAACGGAAAATGGAGATACTGTTAAAAAAAGAAGAAAAACGGGCCAGGGTGCTTTTCGAGACTGAACTGGATGGCATTATAATTATTGGTTATGATGATTTTCTAATTAAAGAGTTTAATTCTCTCTGCGAAAAAATACTTAAAATAGAAAATGCAGCTGAGTTCCGTAAGACTAAGATTGTAAATTATTTATATCAGGCCGATGTCGAAGGTTTTATACGTTTTCTGAATGAAATCAATGACGCTGCCGATTTCTCCCCGGCGGGCAATTTCCGGTTTGTTACTCCGGCGGGGGAAATCGTATGGATACGGATCAAGGGAAGAAGGTTGGGAGACAGTGAAACAGACAGGGAAATCTTACTGGCTTTTCAGGATCTTGCCAGTTTTAAACTGCCCCTGAAAGATATTATCAGCCGGAACCAAGTTTACAAGAACCTGTTTGATTCTTTTCGAGATATTATCTACCGGGCTGACAAAAATGGAAATATTTTAATGCTTTCTCCATCGGCGGAAACAATAACCGGCTATACCCTGGAAGAACTGCTTGGAAAAGATATAAGGAAATTATATCAAAACCCCAATGACAGGAAAAAATTATTGGAAGCTCTGGTTGCCCAGGGTGGGGTAAGCAATTATGAGATTCAATTCAGAAAGAAAAACGGAGAGGACCTCTGGGGGTTGGTGAATACCTATTATTATAAGGATGAAGAAGGCAATGTGCAGGGGGTTGAGGGAATAGTCAGGGATATAACCGATTACAGGAAGAACCTGAATGCCCTGAAGGAAAGTGAAAAAAGATACCGCGCCCTTATTGAAACTCTTCCCGAAGCCATAATTGAAATAGATCTTCAGGGTAGAATTCAACTGGTTAACAAGGCATTTACAATGATGACCGGTTATGAAGCCGGTGAGGTATGGGGGGATTCGGTCTTTGGTTTGATTTTCTGTGATGAATATAAAAACCTGGAAGAGTTTTTGGAGAAAATTTCCGGGCCCAAGTCTGAAACTGCCACCCTGAAAACCTATATAACCAATAAAAACGGAAAGAAAATAAATATAAATTTAAATTGGGCATACCAGCACAAAGAAACCGGTGAAACACTGGGCATGGTTTTGATTTTATCTCCCACCCTCAACGAAATTTGTTTTGATCTCAGAACTCTGAGCGCCAGTAGTAAATAATATTTGATAGATGTATAAATCGATTTTTCACTATAATTGCAAATTGATATAAAAAAATAATCAAATTGTTATCGTTTTGTAACCTTTCTGACACATGTTTGTAATGTCTATCCCTTAAACTAATAATGAAGCTTTGCCCGTATTTTATTATAATTTCAGGAAAGGTATGAAGAATGCAAAAACATTTTCATTTAATTGGCGTAAATGGCATAGGCCTTAGCGGGGTCGCAAAAATTCTGCTGGAAATGGGCCACCATGTTTCCGGTTCCGATCCCAAGTCATCCATCCTTACCGAAAAGCTTACCGAAATGGGCGCTGTCATTTAACACCAACATGAAGAAAGTAATATTGAAGGTGCTGACTACCTGGTAGTATCATCGGCAATCCCTTACGATAATCCTGAAATTGTCGAAGCAAGGCGGAAAAACATACCCATATTGCACCGGGCACAAATGCTGGGTTACATTATGGAAGGCCGGTCAGGCATAGCTGTATCGGGTACCCATGGAAAAACAACCACCTCCTCCATGATCGCCCATATGTTAGATTACGCTCAGTTGGATCCCACCATAGTTATCGGCGGGCAGTTGAACGGAATCATGTCCAATGCCCGGCTGGGTAAAAGCGATTACATGGTGGTGGAGGCCGACGAGAGCGACGCATCTTTTCTGTATATGAACCCCAACTGGATTATCGTAACCAGCGTGGATGTAGACGTCAACCTGAACATTGCTCCCTATTCCCACCTGAATTTCGATTACGAAAAAACTTTAAATAATGTTAAAGATGCATTTTTCAAATTCATTGACAAACTTTCTGAAAATGGCAAAGCAATTGTTTGTATTGATGATGAAAATCTGAAAAAGATGCTGCCTGAAATAGATAAAAATTATATCACCTACGGAATATCTTCCCATGCCCAGGTCCGGGCTGAAAATATCGAATTGAAGAACTTCGGTTCAAGTTTTGATGTTGTTTATGAAGGCAGTTTACTGGGAAGGCTGAATTTACAGGTTCCCGGTTATCACAATGTTCAGAATGCCCTGGCGGTTCTAATTCAGGGGCTGGAGCTGGGCTTGAATTTTGAAATTATAAGGGAAGCCCTTTACAATTTCTGTGGGGTGAAACGCCGTTTTGAAAGAATCGGTGAGGTTAACGAAGTTTTAATAGTTGATGATTATGCTCACAACCCCGGCAAAATTCAGGCTTTGCTTTCCGGCGCCTGTACCGGGGAAAGACAGAGGGTAATTGCAGTATTTCAGCCTCACCGTTATACCCGGACTAAATTTCTGTATCAGGACTTCGTGGAATCTTTCTTTAATGCCGACATACTGGTAGTTACCGAGATTTACGGCGCAGGGGAATGCCCCATAGTGGGAATCCGGGGAGAAACTCTGGCCCAATCCATAGAAAATCACGAAAAAAGGCCCAAAAAAGTGGAATTTATTCCCCACCAGGAAGAAATAGTGAAATACTTAACCGAAATTGCCCGGCCCGGCGATATAGTTATCACCTGTGGAGCCGGCGATATACATGAAACTGCTGAATCGCTGAAAACTAACCTGTATAATATACAGGCGCAGACTTTAAAAGCGGTGTGAAAGAAAAACCCCTTGGCCAAAACAGAGAAACGAGGTCATATTTATGAGTAAGGATTATCAGAAATATCTGGAGAATGGTTTAAATAACGGAGCCTGGGTTGAAGTAAACCTGGATGCCGTCAGCGAAAATTTCGACACGGTCCGTTCGCTGGTGGGATACAAAACCAAAATCTGCGCTGTGGTCAAAGCCGACGGTTACGGCCATGGTGTGGCGGAAACCGGCCGACTTTTAGAGAAAAAAGGCGCCGATTACCTGGCAGTTGCCATACTGGATGAAGGTATCGAACTGAGAAAGAACGGAATCACCTGTCCTATACTGGTACTGGGGCCTCTCATGCCCGGCCAGGCATCTTATGTCTTGCGTTATGACCTTACTCAGACTATTTGCTCTGCCGATATGGCCGCTGAATTATCAGCTGAAGCTAAAAGGGTGGGCAGAAAAGCCAGAATTCATATAAAAGTAGATACCGGTATGGGCCGGTTGGGAGTTCATCATAGCGAAGCTGTGGAAGAAATTAAAAAGATTGGTTCTCTGCCTTATCTGGATCTTGAAGGTATATTCACCCACTATGCTACTTCAGACAGCGAAGATAAAGCCTATGTTCTGGAGCAGTGGGATAACTTCAACAGGGTCCGGGCTGGGCTGAGAAACGAGAACATTAATATTCCCATAGCCCATGTAGCTACCAGCGCCACCATAATTGATCTTCCCTTCATGAACCTCGACATGGTTCGGCCTGGGTTGATGCTTTACGGGCTTTACCCCCGCGCCAGTATGCGGGAAAAGGTGGAATTGAAACCCGCCCTGAGTTTGAAAGCGAAAATTTCTTTTCTGAAAGAAATGAAAACACGGCAAAGTATAAGTTACGGAAGAAAATATTTTGCAGAAGAAGGGCAGAAAATTGCGACCATGCCTCTGGGTTATAATGACGGAATCAGAAGAATCCTGACCGGCAACAGCCAGGTTTTAATTCAGGGCCAAAGGTGCCCGGTAGTGGGAACAATATGCATGGATCACATAATGGCAGATGTGACTAACCTGGAAAAAGTTGACAGGTTTGAAAAGGTTGTTATAATAGGGGTAAATGGAAAAGAAGAAATTGCGGTGGATGAAATTGCCGGTTCGTTGAATACCATTAATTACGAGGTGGTTTCTTCGCTGGGGAGCCGACTGCCCAGGCTGTATTTCAAGCGGGGGCAAATTGTAGCAATTAAAAATCTCCTGGGTTATCATTCAATCGAATCTCTGGTTCCTTCTACAGATACCGTTGAGATCGAACTGGATAGCCAAACAGAAGAGCTTGCAAAAGCATAATGGGGACAAAATGATCTTTTTCTTAAAATGCTTACCTGATAAGAAGGAGTTTCCCTTGTAAATGGGAATATATTATCGAGCAAGATTTGAAAGTAAGTCTTTTTTTGTATAGAGACTTAGAAACATGTGTTTCATAATTCACCCATTTTTGCTTTCACTTTCGACGGAGGGGGTGAGCATATTGGAAATAATGGTAGGCGAAAACGAATCATTGGATGATGCTCTTAAACGATTTCGGCGCTCATGTCAAAAAGACGGCGTAATGGCTGAAATGAAAAAAAGAGAATACTATGAAAAGCCTAGTGTTAAAAGAAAAAAGAAAATAGAAGCAAGAGCCAGAAAGAAAAGGAAAAACTAAGCCTTAAGCTATATATTTTCGAAAAAAGAGACAGTTGAAATAACTGTCTTTTTTTGCTTTTTAAATATTTACACCTTTACCGGGGATATCTGTCAGGCCAGTTGCTTATCTCTATTTTTGGAGGCCAGGTGGTGCGAAAGTCAATTACTTTGACTTCAATCGGCCCATTGCTGGCGTGAACCGGTTCAGGTTCCAGAATTTTCATTGCAAAAGGTGAAGCCACATTCAACAGCAGGGCTATGGCGATTACAGTCAGTATAAATTTGGTATAACCGTCAATTTCCAGTTTCATTTTGATTCCTCCTTGGTTTCTACATAAATGTAAGGGGTTATGTCTTTAAAAACACCTTCCCCTATACCATTAACCTTTTTAATATCATCCTCTGATTTAAACAGCCCTTTTCTGTTTCGGTATTCAATTATGCTCCGGGCCCGTTCATCGCCGATTCCCGGTAATTTAATCAATTGATCCTTCGAAGCTGTATTTATATTGATAGGTTCTCCCTGAAAAATAATGCTTTCTTCTTTTATTTCAGAAATTTCAAGTTCGATTTTCCGGTTTTTTGTCTGATAATAATTCCAGGCCGAAAATAAAAATACAGTTATGGTAATTAGAAGAAAAATTACAGCCAGGTTTGTTTTTTTACCGGTCATGCCTATCCCCTTAAACTAAACATTGGCGGGTTGTTTTTTGATTTCTATATTTACTCCGTGAGAAGCAATCCGGGCGTCCATAACCCTTACGCCCATGTCTTCCAACTTTGCCTTTATCTTTTCTTTTTTATCGGGTGATGCCAGGGTTATCATACAGCCACCTCCGCCGGCGCCGCAGAGCTTACTGCCATAGGCACCAACTTCTTCCAGAGCGGAAATTATGTTATCAATAAAGTCATTGGTAACACCTGGAGAAAGAATCTTTCGATATTTCCACTCCTGGTTTACCAGGTTCCCGATTTTTTCAATATCTTCTTCCTTGAATGCTTCTTCCATTTTCTGGGTTACTTCTTTAATTTTAAGCAGGTTTTCATAAGTTGCCCCCTGCTTTTCTATGGCCATTTTCAGCATATCCCAGTTATTGGCACCCGAATAATGAGAAATACCGGTGAAGGACACTGTCAGGCACTGGTTCAGTTGTTCCTCAAAATTGGAATTAATAATCAATGAACGGTAATCGCAGCCCTTTTCATCAAAATGAAGGGCATGAACCTTACCCAGGTAGGCTCCGTAGTAATCCTGTTTTCCCGTGGGAATACCCAGCAGGGCAGCTTCGATAGCTGCTGCCCGGTCTATCAGCCTGGTTTCGTCAATTTCAGTATCGGGATTCCTGATTTTCTGTAATGCCACCGAAAGGGCGATTAACAGGCTGGAAGAAGCGCCCAGCCCTGACCCCTTAGGGGCGTGGTTAAAGGTTGAAATATTGATTCCAAAGGCAGGCGAGTAGGATTTAACCGCCCGTTGAATTAAAGCTGAGGGGCCTTGAAGGGTCAGGCTGTCAAGGTTATCATATTTTTCTTCAATTTTCAGGTCTCTGGAGTTGATATGAATCTCGGGGTCATTTCTGGTTTCAATTACTACATTGCTGAAAACTGTAATGCCGGCATTTATGGTAAGCCCGCCCTCAAACAACAGGTAAAGGGGGTAAAGGTCCAGGGTTCCGCCGGCAAAATCCACCCGGTTGGGGGTAGTAACTTGAATTTTCATATTTACCTCCCGGTATTAACTCTTATTGGTAATGGGTTTATGGCCTTTCTTTATTTCGTAGGTTTTATCGTCGATTTTCTTGAAGGCATACACTGGGTATTCTAGCCTGGCATTGGAGGGAAGGCGGACAACCACTGTCTGTTTGGGTATATTGTGGCCAACCACTATTCCGCTACCTTCGGGCAGGGTAACCTGAACCTCCACCGGGGGCATATCTTTGGAAAGTTCCACGTATTGTTCATATTCGTAACGCAGGCAACACATCAATCTTCCACAGGTGCCGGAAATTTTTACCGGGTTAAGGGACAGTCCCTGGTCTTTTGCCTGCTTGATAGATACCGGTTCAAAGTTGGTCAGGAATGTAGAACAGCAGCAGGTAAGTCCGCAGGGGCCGATTCCTCCCAGCATCTTGCAGACATCTCTGACTCCAATCTGATGAAGTTCGATTCTTTTATGAAAAATCGATGCCAGATCCCGCACCAGATCCCGGAAATCAACTCTTCCCTCAGCGGAAAAATAAAAGACTATCTTGCTCTGCTCCAGGGTATATTCAACTTCAACCAATTTCATAGGTAAATTGTGTTCCCTGATTTTATCCAGGCCAATCTGGAAAGCTTCTGCTGAAAGGTATTTGTTCTGTTCAATTTTTTTAATGTCCTCGGGGGTGGCTTTGCGGATGATAGGTTTTACCGGGGTAGCTTTATCTTCGTCTGGGATTTCCATATTATCATAAAGCACCTGGCCCATCTCCACTCCCCGCACTGTTTCCACCACAACCCAGTCGCCGGGGAAAACATCGAGTTCGTTCGAGTCAAATCTGTATACTTTGCCGCATCGCCGGAACGATACGCCTACTATCTTTCCCATATTGTCACCTATTCAAAACTATATTTTAACTGAACCGTAATTCTTGATTTTAATAAAAAGCCTCTGTAACGCCAGGTTTAGATTCATGTTATTATTAAAAACAAGGTTTCTCAATTCATATATTAATTCCTGTATGTTTACAATATCTTCAGCTGAAAAACAGTAGATAATCTGGTTCAGTTCGTTGAAACGGTCGGAATTTATCAGTTCTTCACCCTTCATTCCCTCCTGCAGAAACTGGATATCCCGGCACCACGAAAGTAGAATTTCAAAAACCGATTCCAGTTCAAATACCTGAGACCGGGAAACATGAAACTTTTTGACAAATTCCAGAATATCTTCCAGGTTGCCATCGGGCAGAGCGTTTAAATTTTCAAGAAGTTTATCTCTTAAATCCCAGAAAGTTTTGTTTTGGGCCAGTTCAACAGCTTTACCAGGAGCTCCCCAGGAATAGTTCACCAGCATGGATATTTCCCTGCCGGTTTCAGCTCCCGATTTTATCAAAATCTGTTTTACTTTTTCCAGGGGCAGGGGGATAAATTTAAGCTGACGGCACCGGGAAACTACAGTGGGAAGAAGATCCGAAGGGCGGGAAGTAACCAGGACAATAATAATTCTTTCACCTGGTTCCTCCAGGGTTTTTAACAGGGCGTTTTGAGCC
>CAZSLZ010000098.1:0-13154 GCA_964607865.1 uncultured bacterium | reverse complement strand
GCGTCATTGCGAGCCTCGAAGAGGCGTGGCAATCTCAATTTAGAGCGGTTTAGTTCTTACCCACTTACCTTGCGTCAGTGAGCGACCGGATATTTTGCTTTTTTCCCAGTTACATTGCGAACGATATTCCCCAATTCTTAATTGGGTTACATCACTGGGTTCCCTGCCATGACGAAGTTTGAATTTTTCAATACAGAAACAAAGAAGCTGTCCTTTTCAGACAGCCTCTATTCAGGTGCAATTTTCTAAAATTATCGTTTCCCAGTGGCCAGAGTTTCCTTGGAAATTGAATCCAGAAATTCCTGGTTGTGTTTATACTTCCTTAGCCGGTTAATAAGAAATTCCGTCATTTCATCAGGGTTTAAAAAATCGAGGCCCCGTCTTAACAGCCAGACTTTTTTCAGTTGTTCCTCGTCGAAAAGCAATTCTTCGTGACGGGTGCCTGATTTTTTTATATCAATAGCCGGAAAAACCCTGCGTTCTGATAAACGCCGGCTTAAATCCAGTTCCATATTTCCGGTTCCCTTGAATTCTTCAAAAATTACATCGTCCATTTTGGACCCGGTTTCCACCAGGGCTGTTGCAATGATTGTCAGGCTGCCGCCATCTTCAATATTTCTGGCTGAGCCGAAGAATTTTTTCGGCATTCTTAAAGCTGCGGTGTCAAGGCCGCCGGACAGAGTCCTTCCGCTGGGCGGAGTTACAATATTTGCTGCCCTTCCCAGCCTGGTGATTGAGTCGAGCAATATAACCACATCTTTGCCAATTTCCACCAAACGCTTGGCTTTTTCCAGGACCAATTCGGCAACCCGGACGTGTTGTTCCGGGGGTTCGTCAAAGGTGGAAGAAACCACTTCCCCCTCTACAGATCTTTCCATATCGGTTACTTCTTCAGGCCTCTCGTCCACCAGCAGGGCAATTAACAGAACATCAGGAAAATTAGTTGTTATTCCCTTGGCGATTTTTTTCAGTAATATTGTTTTACCTGCTTTTGGAGGTGCCACCAGCAACCCTCTCTGCCCGAAACCGATGGGAGAAATAAGATCGATAATCCTCTGTGAAATATCACCGTTATTGGTTTCAAGTACAAACTGCTTGTCGGGAAAAATTGGTGTCAGGTTTGAATATCTGGGCCGGCTTTTTGAGGTTTCCGGCGAGCAACCGTTAACCGCCTGAATCTTTACAACGCCCCAATACTTTTCACCGTTTTTCGGGGGACGGATCATTCCCGAAACCGTATCTCCCACCCTCAAGCCGAACTTGCGAATCTGAGAAACCGATATATATATATCCCCGTTGCCGGGCAAATAGGTTCTTCCTCTTAAAAAGCCATATCCATCAGGTTGAATTATTTCCAACACTCCCGATGAAAACATAAACCCCTTGTTCTGGGCGCCAGCTTCCAAAATGCGATACTTTAACTCCTGCTTTCTCATTCTTTGATAACCTGGTATTTTCAGTTCCTTAGCTACCTTTAGAAGGTCGTTTCGGTTCATTCTATCCAGTTCTGCGATATTTTTCATTTCTGCACCTCAATATTATTTTTTGGGAACTTTCTCCCAATCTTTTAAAAATTTATCAATACCTGCATCCGTAAGAGGATGGGTAACAAGTTTCTTTACCACTTCATATGGGACTGTTGCAACATGGGCCCCGGCAAAGGCTGCCTCTGTAAAATGACGTGGATGCCTGATCGAAGCTGCAATTATCTGCGATTCATATTCATAATTTTCCAATACGGTTGTAAGTTGATGAATTATTTCCATACCGTCCCACGAAATATCATCAATTCTGCCCACAAAAGGGCTGATATAAGTAGCTCCAGCCATTGCTGCCAACAAGCCCTGGGCAGCGGAAAAAACCAGGGTAACATTGGTCTTTATTCCTTCTTTTTTACAGGCTGTTACGGCCTTTAAGCCCTCGGAAGTCATGGGGATTTTTACAATTACATTTTCATGCCAGGCAGCATAATGCCTGGCTTCTTTCATCATTCCCTCCGCATTTTCACTCACAGCTTCAGCGCTGACAGGGCCATCAACAATGTTGCAAATTTCTTTTACCACTTCTTCAAAATTTCTGCCTTCCCGGGCCACCAGCGAAGGGTTCGTGGTAACTCCCCTCAAGACTCCCCAGGAATTAATCTCTTTGATATGCTCTACATTAGCTGTATCCAGAAATATTTTCATAAAATCACCCTCTTATAAATTTTCCCTGGTTTTTAGAATTCTTATGCTTACAATAAAAACCAGCAAACTGCCCACAACAAGAAACAGAAAATGAGGCAGTAAATCCGCCAGAGAAACAGATGAAAACATAGCTTCCCTGACACCGAAGTTTATATAGTAACTCGGTAATATTCTTGCAATTATTCTCATTTTTGAATTAGCATCTGCCAGAACAACCGGCAGAAACATCCCCATATAAATAATTGAACCGAATGTGTTGGCGGTGGTTTGTCCCGGCATGAGCAACCCTATCAGCACTCCGAAAGTTGCGAAAAATACAGATCCCAGTAATATAATAAGTATAATACCGGTTAGATTACCGCTGAAACCCGAGTTCAAACCCAGTATAAGCAGTGAACTTACAAAAGTAAGAACAAAGCCCAGCACCCCTTTTCCGATGAGAATATCAGAAAGCTTGCAGGGAGTTACCAGAATAGCCTGCAGTGTTTTCTTTTCTCTTTCTTCAATTATCGACGACGCCACTACCATATATCCTCCCAATATGGTAAACAAAAGCCAGGTGGGCAGCATCGCCCGGGCAGGGTTGAAATTCTGGCCCTGAATATTTCTGGTAACAACTTCCACAGTCGGGTTTCTGCCTGCATAAGAGTATATAAGTTTATTGACCATATTTTCTATAATTGCTGCCTTGGTAAAATGGTTGCTGTCCACCCAGATTTCCACCTCTGGGCTTTCATTGTTTTTTAATTTTTGGTCAAATTCTCTGGGTAAAGATAAAATTGCAAATATTTTGCCTTCGGATAACATTTTCTGTCCCTGTTCAAAATCTTCCACTGGATTGATTTTAATGGCTCCCATACTTTCCTTTTCAAGATACTCAACAAAACCGGAGGCATCAGTCTGAAACATACCGATATTCAGTTTCGAAATTTCTCCCGGCGCCAGCACAATTCTGAACACCATTGAAAGAAGCACGGGAAAAACCAGAGCGAAAAAAACAGTTTTGTTTTTTATTGAATCCAGAAAATCTTTTTCTATGATTGCCCAGATTAATGAAAGTCTGCTCAACTAAGAGCCTCCGTTATTGAAATCATCAGTAAGAAATTAACTCCACTTCTGAACAAATTTTCTCAATTTCAACTTTCAACTTTTCAGCTTTCTCTTTAGTATCTATATTTTGAAAAACTACGATATATGCCTTGTAAGGCACCTCGTCCATATACTTCATTACCTTGAAGGTTACAAATGATTTTTTCTGTAAAGTCCCGGCAAGCTTTTGGGCGCTATCTTCATCGGAAAAGAATTGCCGAGCCCGGATTGTTACCGTTTTACCATCTGGATGATCTTCAACCTGGTTTTCTATTCCTTCATTGGCCAGGAATTCAGCTATATATTGTATATACTCGGGATCATTCCTGGCGAAATCCTGAGCAACAATATAACCCTTAAATTTCTTTATTGTTCCCTTCCCTTTTGATACCGAGCCTTTAAACCCCGTCCTTCTTCCAACCTTTAAAAGCAATTGGGCGTCTTCTCTGGATGTAACATAAGCGCGAACCTTATATAACATTGAAGATGACCTGTTATTATCATCAACCTTTGTAACTCTGCCAATATAATAAATTACTAATAATAGAACTATTGCAATTAGAATTATCCGACGGCTGCCGGTAAGTAACATTAAAAAATCCACTCCGAGTAATTTATGAAAATGAAACCTGAATACGAATGCGTTGAGAAGTGAGAATCATTACTGAACATATTTTCCTCTAATTCAATTATTCCTCTTTTTGGATAATTTATTTTTTGCTGTCTTCAACAACTTCATCTTCAGAATCATCAGGTTCATTGGAAACAGGAATTAAATTACCCTCATTGTCTTCTATCAGTTCGCCCACTTTTACCTTATGAACTTCTTCCTGAGAATGGGGAGCCAATAACTCCTCAACATGAGTAGCTTTTTCCAGGCCATAAATGTTACGAACAATTAACCCATTGGTAGTGTAAGGATATTTCTTCATATAATCCTGGACTTCAAAATTGTAGGCCCCAAAAGTCAAATCACTGACTTTTTTCCGCACATTCTCAGCTTTTTTAATATCTTTAAAATTACCGATAATTTGAATATAAAGCTGGCCTTCCTCATTTAATACCTGAGAAGCAACCTTCTTTTCCTGCAATAAGTCCTTCATATTATTCAAAGCTTCCTCATCCTGATAAAAGAAAACAACCCGGTTTCCAATTTTACTGGCCTTGTAACGCTGAACCTTCTTACTTTCATATTCGATGCCTTCAGCTTCCAACAACTTTTTCATATCTTCTATATTTTTTTCATCCTTGGAAAAAGCCTTGACCGTATAAACCTCGATTGGTTCGGGGGCAGCTTCAATTTTAGACATCATGAAACCGCCGGCAGAAGCCAGAAAGCCCAAAATACAAATAACAAGCAAAACTCTTCTGAAAATCGTCATGGTATAAAACCTTCTTAGATTTGTTAATTTTCATGATTTACCGAGTTTAATTTAAATCCTTCAAGTTAATTTGTGGCTTTAAATCTTAAATTATTCTATTAAAACAACAGCATAAAATTTCAATTCTGAAAATGAATTTTCAGTTTTGTATTGAATATCCCTGCATCATGGAGGCGCAATGGACGACAAGTTGATTTTTATAATTAGTTTTATAACCAGTTTTGTTATTTTCTTCTTAGCAGGCAAACTTGGTATCCCCCTGTGGGCAATTATCTTTCTGGCCCTGCCCCTTCTGCTTGTTTTTTACACAGCGGTTTCTTTTATTAAAAACACTTCAGCAGGCTTAAAACTAAAGGAAGTTGCCGAAAAACCCTTCAAAAAGAGAATAGATAAAACCTTAAAAGACATGGAGATTCTCGAACCCCTGGGTTTTATCCTGGAAGAACAGAAATTATTGGAAGTTGTGCCTGCGACTCTGGTCTTTTTTTTTAAACACAGCGAAACTCCGGTTTATCTTTGGATATATGACACCGGCGAAAAGCGGAGTTTTGAAATGATTACTTTTTTTGAAAATGAGAAAATTCTGGTTACCAGCAAAACCACAGAATCCGGCGATCTTCCCCCTGATCCGGCAGTTTTTCTTCAAATTATAAACAATGCAGGTTTTACCAAGATTTTTGAACTCCACAAAAACGCCATGGATTTTCTGCAAAAACATGGTTTTAAACCAGTAAAATTATCAACTCAGAAGATCAGAGAAAAATTTCTGAATATACAGTTGGAAACCGGTAAACGGATCCGGAAGATAAAATTATGGCCTTTTAAAATCATTTACTGGCCCCTTGCCAGAACGGGAAAAAAATATACCCACACCATTGAAGAACAGGAAGAAATGGGGTTGATTGAAATTGATAAAAATGGATGAGGAAACAAAGAAAGATAACGAAAATATGTTTCCCCACTGGCTGGAAGTAACGTTTCTCTCGGTTTTTATTCTCTTCCTTCTTTATTACATGAGATACAGCTGGTGGAGTGTAATTATGATTTCAATATCAGTTTACCTAATTTATCTCAGTTTTTTTAAAATGCCAAAAACTGATCTGAAAGTGGAATTTATGCCTCCTAAAAAAGAAAAATATGAAAAAACCATAGAAAAAATGAATACAGAAACAGAACCAATAACAAAAAATAATTTTGAAAAAATAGATGAATTCGCTCTCAATTTCAAGGAGAGTTTTATTGTATATCATTTTCAGAACCCTTGCCAGACAATTCATGTAAATTTGAATGAAGACAGTAATTTTTCAGCCCTGGATTTAATAACCATTTTTGCTGATAATTACTTTCTTACTACAAGCAACTCAATGATTGCTGGTAACAACCCACTTTCCGACAAGGCCCTTCTTCAGGTTTATGAAAATGCTGGATTTGAACACCTTCTGAAAAAACATCAACAGGCTATAGAGTATCTGGAAAACTTCAGTTTGAAACCTGTCGCAAAAGACCCTGCGGATTACCGCCTTGTAACAATAAAAAGCCTGAAGGAAAACCATAAAAAGCTGGTTTCCCAACCCTTCTGGCTTTTTAAAACAATTTTCCGGTCATTAACCCGATATGGCAAAAAATATTGCAAATCAATTGAAAAACAACATAAAGAAGGGGCAATTATTCTGCAGGCAAAGAAATAATCCAGGCAAACTTTCATCAGCTCATTCGCTTTTGAGTTGGTTTCAGAGGCAAAAAAATCAGTTGCTCATAACCCCACCAAGGTAAATGGGCATGGAAAACCCCTGATGGATGGGGTGAGCCTGATTCCAGAAACATAATAACTTATACATGGATTACCATGAAATCAAACACAAGGGAGCATAAGCACCCATTCACCACTGTCAACGATCCCGGCAACCCATTCAGTTGCCAAGGAGAAGTTTTTTTCTATCATATTGCAGGATTTAAACAGAAAACAGAAGAATCCTAAAACATTCTTATAAAAGAGTTGGCACTTATGAGCATATTAGAAGTAACAAATTTGACAAAAAAATATGATGATTTTTCAGCCGTTGACCAGATTAATTTTACCGTGGAAAAGGGTGAAATATTTGGGTTTCTGGGCCCCAACGGAGCGGGCAAAACAACAACAATAAATATGTTGACAGGACTTGCAAAGCCAACTTCCGGTTCAATTCTGCTTTTTGATATTGACGGGGTTAAAGATATAAAAAAAGTTCAGCAGGTTATAGGCATTGTCCCTGATGAAAGCAATCTTTACGATGAGCTGACCGGGTTTGAAAATCTTGTTTTCTGCGCATCTTTATATGGAATAGACAGGCAAACAAGCGAAAAAAAGGCAAATGAATTACTGAAACTATTCGGCCTTGATTCGGCAGGCAAAAAACTCTTTAAAGCATACTCCAAAGGAATGAAGAGAAAACTCACTATTGCCGCCGGTATTATTCATCAACCGGAAATATTATTTTTGGACGAACCCACAACCGGAATAGATGTAGAAAACGCAAAGAAAATCCGTGAGTTGATAATTAACTTAAACGAGAATGGGACAACAGTTTTTTTAACAACCCATTACATTGAAGAAGCAGAAAGGCTTTGCCATAAAATAGGGTTTATTGTCGAAGGAAAAATCATTAAAATTGGAACTCTTGAAGAATTAATGAAAAACATCCAGAGAGAACATATCGTTCAATTTGTTTTCGAGTCCGGAGCTTATAATATAAAAAATTCCCTGGAAAACAGTTTCAATAGCTATAAATTTCAGATAATTGACGATAAGGTTATAAGAGTAGTTTCTACCGGGCAGATAAACCTTATACCGTTTATTTCATTTTTTGAAGAAAACCAAATGAAGCTTTACGAAGCGAAAATTATTCGTCCTTCCCTTGAGGACGTATTTGTTAAAATTACCGGAATAGGGCTGGATAAGATGAAAAAAGAGAAGGGAGGCGATAAAAAATGAACTCCTGGATTGCTTTCAAAAGCATTTTACTAAAAGATATGAAGAATTATTATTTGAAGCCGCCCAATATAAGCTGGGGAATAATTTTTCCGGTAGCCTGGACGCTTATGTTTTTCCTCAAGTCAAAAACCGCAGTCGATGTCCGAAGCCTTTTGCCGGGAGTCATGTCCCTGTCAATCTTGTTTGGGACTACGTCTATGCTGGCTGTAACCATAACCTTTGAAAGAAAGAAACGGTCTTTTGACAGGCTGTTGCTGGCGCCGGTAAGCCTGAACCTTCTAATGCTTGCAAAAACTACAGGGGCAATAATGTTTGGGATAATAAACGCATTTGTTCCAATTATTTTTGCATCCTTTTTAACCGACCTTTCAAATATAAAATGGATTCCCCTTACAGGAAGTGTTATTCTAATTGCTGTAACCTCAACTTTTCTGGGGTTATTCATTTCTGTTTCTGTAAGTGAAGTCTTTGAAGCCCAGACTTTTTCTAATTTTTTCCGTTTTCCGATGTTATTCTTATGTGGTTTGTTTATTCCCGTCCAGCAATTGCCGCTTATTTTACAGCCATTATCTTATATAATGCCCCTTACATATGGGGCTGATATTCTAAAAAACTCAATTAACGGAAACGGTTTTTTGCAAAACTGGATGAGTTTTCTGGCTCTTTCAGCTTTCAGTATTCTCTTATTTGCTATTAGTGTAAGAAACATCAAACACAAGTGGATTAGCTGAGTTTTTTTAATATTTTAATAACGGTCAAAAAGAAATAGCCTTGCCTGATTCAACAACCCAGCTTGCTAAATCTTTCATTGTGGCTTTAATGCCTTCCATAAAATATGGTTTATTCTTATGAATCCCACATCTTGCCATACAAGTTCCGCAAACCTTCAATTCAGCTCCCTTTTCAACAACAGACTTTAAGAGCTGAACCAGGTCTTTATCATAGCCTTCTGGTTTTGTTGTTTCATTTCTGGCTAAATCCACAGCATCGTTCATAAGAAAAATTCGCACATCCTGTTCTTCGCCAAGCAGGGTATCGGCAAGCCTCAGGGCGTTCCAGGCTATATCGGTTCCGTCATAAGGAAAATGATTCAATATAAAAAGTATTTTCATGATTTCACTCCTCCAAAAACTATAATGAAATTATAAATTTAATCAAAGTATTAATAAACCTGCAATGCCAGAGAGAATTATTATCAATACTGGATGAACTTTATTTTTAAAAAAATACAGAAGCAGAAAAGTCGTTAACGCAATGATGATTGTTGTAAAGTTATATACAGTAACTTTTCCAATAGAGATAACGGCAAGAACTATTAACGCCAATACGCCCGGCCTTATTCCCATGCGGAAGCGGTTGATATGACAGTTTTTTCCATAGCAGTTCAAAACATAGATGACTACAGCCATCAAAATGATTGATGGGGTAACAACGCCTATTGTAGCTACAACCGACCCCCAGAATCCTGCAAGCTTGAACCCTACCAGTGTAGCAGAATTAATTGCAATAGGGCCCGGAGTCATTTGTGAAAGAGAGATAACCTGGCTGAACTCAGAAACTGTCAGCCATGCATGCTTCACGACAATTTCCTGCTCAATAAGAGGTATAACCACTGTCCCTCCGCCATAAGCTCCGATTCCAATTAAAAAAAAGCTCACAAAGATATTAACCATCTGTATCATCATTTTCATCCTCATTACTTATCAAATAACCAATAATTGCAGAAATTAAAATTATCCACAAAGGATTGACTTGTAATATCAAGCCCAGCACTATTCCGAGAGAAGACAAAAGTAAGTATTTCCAGCTTTTTATTATTGTTTTGCCCATATCAACAGCAGCGTATGTAATAAGGCCGGCGACGGAAGCTCCCGCTCCCTTAAAAAAAAGTGTTACTTTGGAATTTTTAAAATATTCCAATATAAAGAATGCAACCAGTAGAATTATGGTAAATGACGGAATGACAACCCCCAGCATTGCCACAAAAGCTCCAGTTACTCCCCTTATTTTATGTCCCACCACAAGAGAGATATTAACGGCAATAGCTCCGGGAAAAGCTGTGGCTATTGCCAAAGAATCCACAAATTCTTCTTCATTAAGCCAGCCTTTGGATAAAAGTTCATGTTTTATAACAGCAATCATAGCCAGCCCTCCTCCAAATGTAAAAAAACCGATTCTAAAAAAAACAATGAAAATATCCAAAAAATCAGGAGGCTTGCTGACTGTTTCTTTTAACTCATTTTTACCTTCATTACTGCTCATATTATTGTTTCTTCGACATAAAAAGAAAATAACATTTTTTAATCAAGGATTTCCAGTTAATCAATGAATCAACTGTTGACTTTTATCAGTGTCGGCGTCATAATAGCCCGCTAAAGTTTTATTCCAGATTACAAAGGCAGGTGTTTGTGTGTTTAAATGCGGGATTTTACCAGGATTTCAACTATGAAACAGGCGGAGGTCAAAACGGGCTCACTGGAAACACAGAAGAGCAGGCTTGAGGAGTTTGTCAAATACAAGGTTATTTCCATTTGTAAATATGAACATCAAAGGGTTCAAAAACATCTTTAAACTCAAGTTCCTTTTCCAGCCTTGTAATATTTCTATTCTCTGAAACCACATTAATGCAACTTGTGGGATCAAGATAAATTTCAATATCTGCCTCAATTCTTTTGTCGGACTGGTTTACGGCAATAAGATAATGTTCGCCGTTGTAAATGCTGTAATTGTATCTTATTGCTTCGTTACTCACATCAACCCTGTCGGACATGTATTCGCCCTGCATTACTACGGGAATCAATTTTTCATACTCGTCCTGAACCGGATATATTACACTTTCGCGGAAATCTTTTCTGGAAATATGAAATGCCCAGTTCAGCAATGCCGAGGGCTGTCGAATAAGAACTGTGTAGAGCATATATCTGTATTCGTGGGGTGTGGGGTCTCTGCGAAAAAATATAGGTTCTCCCTCGGGGTTTCTTCCATAACCCTGCAATACGAAAATAAAGCCTTTTTTATTGTGTTCAGCCACGTAATTTCTTAAAAAATCGGCTTTTTCAGACATGGAGCAAGCCAGGCTTTCCACTTTTCCTTTGCTGTGCTTTTCAAAATAAGGATAGAAATCGAACATCAAAACATCAAAAGTGTCATTATATTTTTCGATCTTGTTGATATGCCCGAAAACCGTATAAACATCAGCATCAGGGTCTTCTTCCTTAACAATCTTATAAAGTTGATGAACCACGTCGGGGTCCACGTTATGAACATCGGGTTCGTCAAAAATATTCCAGCCTATTACTGAAGGGTGATCTGCATATTTTCTCACCATCTTTCTTACAGGTTCAAATTCCTTATCTTTAACCACCTGATAGAAATCCTTATAATCTCCATCCCTCATGCTTCCAGCCCCGGTTATTGAAAGAATGACCTTCATCTCGCCTTTATCAGCGCGGGTCAAGACATCTTCCATAACAACTTCATTAAACTCGTCGGTATAAATCAGAACCAGGTCATAATTTTCACCGCAGGTTTCGTCAATTGAGTCCACATGAAAAATGTTGGTGTACCATCCATCGCCGATAAATTCAGTAAGAACCCTGGGGGGGCAGTTTTTATCGGTTTCTGCTTCTGGGTGCCTGGTATAACATTTCTGGGTTGAAAAACAAAGGCATATAATTGCAATGATAAGTATCTTTTTCATAAATGGCCTCCGTAAATTCTGATTTTATATATTTTCTGGATCTTCATCCAACTCCCTTCATCTTTACTAATTGTACGATAAATTGGATAAAATAGTTCATATGGCAGGAGTTATATATCCCACATAGAAAAGTGTTGCGTCAGTAACAGAAAATATGTGGTTTACCACTATTTTTTTTATTTATTGCGTTATAGTTTTTAAGGAGGTAACGAAGTGATATTAGTAACCGGCGGAGCTGGCTATATCGGTTCAGAACTGGTAAGAGCCCTGCTTGAAAGAGGAGAAAAAGTAAAAGTATTTGACAAATTATATTTTGGAAAGGATTCCCTGAAAGATGTTGAAAACCGGATAGAACTGGTTCAGGGTGACATCAGGGATATTGACCCCGACGTATTGGACAACGTGGACAGTGTGATTCACCTGGCAGCACTTTCCAATGACCCCACCGCAGAATATAACCCCGAGGCCAACGAAAAAATTAATTATCAGGGTACAAAAAACCTGGCGGAGCAGTGCAAGAAGAAAGGGATTAAACGTTTTGTTTATGCTTCTTCCTGTTCGGTTTATTACACCCTTAACCCCGAGGACGACATGATGGATGAAACCACTCCGGTCAATCCTACCGCGCCATACTCCAAAACCAAATATGACGGTGAAAATGCCCTGTTGAAACTCGCCGATGATAATTTCAACCCGGTAATGCTGAGAAAAGGCACTGTGTTTGGCCAATCTCACCGGATGAGATACGATCTTGTGGTAAACGTGTTTACCCTTCACGCTTACCTCAAAGGCCGTCTTACAGTTTTTGGCGGAGGGGAAATGTGGCGTCCCCTGGTGGACATCAATGACGCTGTTGACGCATACATAACCTGTGTGAATGCCCCCACCGATAAGATTCATGGCCAGATTTTCAATGTGATTCATAAGAATTATCGGGTTCTGGAATTGGCCCACTGGCTGAAATATGTATTAAGAGACAGAAAACAGATTGAAGTTGATGTGCACTACATGGAAGGCGCTCCACTCAGATCCTATCGGGTTTCCGGCAAAAAGATGGAAAAAGACCTGGGGTTCAAACCCGCCAGAGGCATTTCACAAGCTGCAAATAAAATCTGGGCCGGGTTGGAAAACAAAACCGAAATGGAATTGAGCGATCCCAAGTTCTATAATATCAGATGGATGAAACTTCTGGCTGAAATGGAAGAAAGAATCAAATCCATGAAATATGTATTTTAATCACCAGGGGGTATGAATTGAAAATTGCACTTATCGGCGCCAACGGGCAGTTGGCCCATGATCTTAAAAGAGTATATGACAAACACGAATTACACCTGTTTGACATTGACGATTTCAACGTGGTCAACAGGGATTACTTCACAGGCCTGATGATGGGGTTGAAGCCTGATATCATCATAAACACCGCTGCCTTCCACAACGTGGACGAATGCGAGGAAAAACAACAACTGGCTTTTGATGTCAACTGTTACGGCGCAATAAACGGCGCTGCTGCAGCCCATTTGTGCGGCGCAAAATATGTTTTCTTCAGCACCGATTATGTCTTCGGACAGGACAAAAACAGAAAAGTACCCTATGTGGAAACCGATCACCCAGCTCCGGTCAATGTATATGGCTGGTCCAAGCTTACCGGCGAAATTGCCGTAAGAAATGTCTGTAAAAAACACTTCGTTATAAGATCTACAGGCTTGTATGGTATAAAGGTCAGCGGAAAGGGCCATAATTTCCCCGGTTTGATGATGAAACTGGGCACTGAACGGGATGAAGTGAAGGTGGTAAATGATCAGAGGCTGACTCCCACTTATACCCTG
>CAZSLZ010000097.1:0-13314 GCA_964607865.1 uncultured bacterium | reverse complement strand
CTCTTCGTGAGAATGATTTACAAATATGTCCGAGGGCTCCCTGCCTTTGAGGGGGTATTCATACAATGTGTCATTATCTTTCAGGTTGAAATTCACCAGCTGGGAATTGTCTTTATCAACAATATATAGTTTGGTATTGTCGGAAGAAAGAGTCATTATACCTGGTTGAAAACCCAGCTCAATTTTTCTGGCAAAAACTCCGTCCTCTGCGTCAAAAACCACCAGCTCACGTGCATTCTCATGGCTTGAAATTAACAGAGTCCTGTTACCAATTTCAGTACCGGTAATACTTTTCATCTCAATTGAACCCCGAGGAATAACGACAAAATCTATGGGGTTAATATTTATGGGAATCGAATCCACAATTACAATTCTTTCCAGATCAAGAACTTCTATTTTTCCAGCTCCCGCAAGAAGAAGATACAGGGCTTTCTTTTCCGGGCCTGTCAGAGCTTTAGAAGGTTTAGCTTCCAGCCTTATTCGTTTGAGTGGTTCCAAAGACAGGGAATTAAAAACTTCAAGGTTCACGCCATTACGGGTACCGCCGATAATCACTTCCTTGTTTTCCAGAACCTTGCTCCTGGGGTTTTTTATTTTAGTAACTGCAGGAATCAAAAAAGAAAAAGCCTGTTCTTTCTGGGTATAAATAGGTTCGTAAGATTCATCGGGGTCAAAGATATCCAGCTGGCCGGAAGTGGAAACCAGGGTTACCTGTCCGCCAGGCCTGTGATATTCAGCTCTGGTGACCATTTTTTCCAGGGGAAAATACACAATTACAAACAAAAGGGTGCAGATTACCAGTATTTTTTCATAAATATTAATTGATAAAACCGGATCCAGCCAGGCTTTTATAACATCCCAGTTAATTTTGTGAATGGGGAAAACCCAGCCTTTTTTCTTTTCAGTTTCCTTCTCTTCCACCAGGGTATCGTTCAGTTTTTCCCTGAACACCCTGATATCCCCAAAAGTCTTCTGGCCTTCCTTGCAGGCAATCTCCAGAAGTTTCTGAATTTTCTCATTTGTGCCGGGGGGCCATTCTATTTTCAATTCGTTGGAGTATTTCTGTTTCGTCAACAGAAAAAACAATAACCGGGCAAGTATGGTAACATCCTGATACAATTTTGTGGGGTCATCAGGCATAAATTCAATGGTCCGGTTCTTATTAAAGAAACGTTGTAAGTCATAGTTTACAATTTTTGGGAGCCCGTCCTGGTCAATCATAACCTGTTCCGAATCCAGGCTTGTAAGAGTGAAAGGTTTAGGGCGATAATGAATAAACTCCATGGTTTCGCAGAGTTCATCTCCCCATTTTACTACTTCCTGCTGTTTGAAGGGGGTGGTATTCATGCTGGCAAGCTTCTTCAGGGTCAGGCCTTCAATTTTTTCCATTACATAATATTCACGATAGTTTTCAGTAAAACTTTCATAGACATGAACCAGGTTTTTGTGAGTGAAGGAATTTAAAATTCTCAGAATATCGTGAAAATTATTTTTTCTTCTGGTAAACTCTTCCCTGGTAAAAGAGGCGGGAACGAACTCTCTTAATATAAGCCTTTTATCGGTAACTTTTACATCCAGAACCTCATAGGTATTCCTGTCAACCTTTTCCTTTAGAATCTTGATAATCTTGTATTGATCCTTTACCAGGGTATCAACACTCAAAGCTTTCGATTTAAATTCAAGGATTTCCTCAAGTTTTTCAGGTTCAAGAATTTCTTCCGGTGAAATTACATCATCTTTTTTTGTAATTCCCGTCAATCCCAGGGGGTTTAAATCCTGAACAGTTTCTGCCGGGCTTTCATTTTTCATATCAGCAGGATTAACCACAGAAATTCTGCCCAGGTTGGAAGAAATATTTTCGGCGCCCTTTTCATTGTCAGATAAAAAAAAGGGCGGAGCCAACCGAGGTTGGTCAGTTGACTCCTCTTCTGGACGCTTCCTTCTCTCTGGATGAACATTTTCTAAATCTTTTATATCAGAATCCGGGCTGGCAACCGGACTATCCAATTGGTTGTCTTTATTCTCTTCCAGGTAGATGTCTTCAGGCGTAAACTCCAACTTACCCCTGGAAAAAACTTCCTGTTTCTCCTCTTCAATATCCTGTTCTTTCTCCGACACCGATGATTCATCGACATACGAAGCTCTTCCCCGATCGAGGTTATAAAACTCGTCAGGATCAATATATTCTATTGATTCACTTTCTTTTTCAGTTTTTTTTTATCAGCGTTCATCCAATAACCACTCTTTTTTTATATTTTAATTATAGCAATTTTAAACAGAAAGAAAATAGGACAGCCTTAACTAAACAGGTAAGAATTCACGGATTGTTGATATGGGTGATTATCCTACGAAAAAAGTATTGGTTTTCCTACTCAATCAGTCTGTTCTTCATTGCATAATAGGTCAACTCAGAGTTGTTCTTCATGTTCATCTTCTGTAGAATACGGGAACGGTAAGTACTGATGGTTTTCACACTCAGGCAGAGTTCTTCGGCAATATCAGATACGCTGCTTCCCCTGGCCAGCATCTGAAAAACCTGGAACTCCCTGTCTGACAATTCTTTATATACAGGGGCATTATGATTGTTATCCAATTGCAGGACAAGTTTTTCCGCCAGGGAGATACTCACATACTTGCCACCGTCAAGAACTTTTCTTATTGCCAGAACCAATTCCTCAGGGGCGGTTTCCTTGGTCAGATAGCCCGAGGCCCCGGCCCGCAAAACCCTCAGGGCATACTGCTCCTCGGGATGAATACTTAAAATCAATACCGGAATTTCCGGTTTTACTATTTTTAACTGCTTCAAGGTATCCAATCCATTCATAACAGGCATGGATATATCCATCAGTATTAAATCAAATACTCCATCGTTGATTATATCCAAAACTTCCTTGCCGTTATTCGCCTCGGCGGTAACCTTGAAATTTTCATTCTCTTCTATAAGTTGTTTCAAACCTCGCCTTACAACGGGATGATCGTCAGCTATCAATATTTTAATCATGATTGTTCAACAGGGGAAATACCACCCTGATTTCGGTTCCTCCTTCATTTGATTCAGCTATTACAAATTCGCCGCCAAAGGACAGGGCCTGTTCCTTCATGCCTATCAACCCCAGGGAATCAGCGCTGGTTATATGCTCTTCTTTAATTCCGACTCCATTGTCCTTAATTATTAATTCAATCTCTTTTTCCTTTTTTCGCAGAATAATCCGGGCCTCGCTGGCTTCAGCATGGCGGGCAATATTGGTCAGAGATTCCTGCAGAATTCGGAATAAAGTTGTAGAAAGCTCCTTGTTCTTGAAAGTTAAATCAGGGTTTATTCCCAACGAACACCTTATACCAGTCTTTTCCTGAAACTGTTTTACCTGCCATTCCATAGCTGCTGCCAAGCCAAAATCATCCAGGATACTGGGCCGTATTTCTGTAGATATGCGTTGAACTTTCTTTATTATAGAATCAATGGCGTCCTTCATGGTTTTTCCCCTTTCCAGCAACCTGGTATTACCCGCCGGCAAATGCTTGTTTAAAAGGGCAATATCAAATTTAAGGGCTGTAAGGGACTGGCCCAGTTCATCATGAACCTGGCGGGATATCCGGGCCCTTTCTTCCTCTCGAACCCAGCGCATATGGGAAGTCAGGCTTCTCAATTCCGATTCGGATTTTCTGATTTCTTTCATCGCTTCCTTTATTTTGGTTATGTCCTGGGCTATCTCCACAAAACCGATGATACTTCCGTCTGAATCCTTCACAGGATAACCCCGGATCTGCCAGAATTTTCCATCGGAAGTCTGCATCTCAGCCTCCTCGGGTTTCCCGCTGTCCCTGGCTTTCAATATGGGACAACCCTCACAGGGGGTGTCACGAAAATTCCAACTTTCATAACAGTGCAATTCCGACAGAAAACCTGTATCCTTTTCAGTCTTTAATTTGACTGCCCGGTTGGTCCACTGAATCCTCAGGTCGGCATCCAGATAAATTACAAACTCGGACATGGCTTCCAGAATAAGCCTCTTGGTGTTTTCTGAATGTTTTAATTTTATCTCGGCATTTTTTCTTTTATCAATATCCCGGGCTACACCCAGAATACCCAGAAAGTTCTTATCGTCGTCCATCATGGTAATAAGCTGCTGTTCAAGCCAGAAGTATTCGCCATCCCTGGTTATTGCCTCCAGCTCCAGGGTCACATCCTGGGGGGCAGTAGAAGAAAGCATTTTGTTTAAGGCTTTCACAAACTTGAAATATGAATCACGGGTAAAAATCTTTTTCAGGTCTTTTAATGAAAATTTAAGAAAATCTTTCTGGGTAAAATCAAAAAAGTAGCTTACCGAAGGGCTTACATATTCAAAATTGGTATCCGGCCCCAATTTCCAGATTACATCTCTTGAGTTTTCCGCCAGCAAACGATACCGTTTTTCACTCTCTCTCAAGGAAGCTTCCGCTTCTTTAAGCTGGGTTATATCTTTGATAAACAATATATACAACTCTTGATCTCTTTCGCTATCGTATATTAAATTGAAAGAAACCTCAGCTACAATCTTCTTTTTACGGTTTACACAGAAACCAACCTCCATTTTTTTATCAAATTCATTTTTTTCAATTATATTCCTTATAAAAGTATCCAGCTTATTTTTTCCTTTTGTGCTTAAATAATCAGAAAGATTTTTATTCAACATTTCTTCAACAGAGAAAACACCAAATAACTCCACAGCTTTTTTGTTTACATCAACAATATTGAAGGTTTTTTCAGTAATTATCAGGCTGTCAGGATAATTGTTAAAAATATTATCAAGGTTCTTTTCGGTGAAAAGAATTTTACGTTCCTGCTTTATCTCTTTTGTAATATCTTTAACAATTCCGGCAAAACCAATCAGCTCGTTTTTGGAACCCTTTAAAGGAGCAGCCTTGATTCTTAAATTGAATTCTTCCCTGCGATAATTCACAAAATCAACTGTCTGGTCAATGTTTTTATCAAGGTTCAGATAACTCATAATGGTCCCGACTTCCCCGGCTTTAGAATCAGAAACGAAATCCATGGCAGATTTGCCGATAATCTGTTCTTTGGGAATGCCTACAATTTCTTCCATTTTTTTATTGATATAGAAAGTTTTCAGGTTTTTATCAACAAACCATATTCCCTCATCCTCGCTTTTCAATGCATACTCATAAAATTTGAATATGTCAAGGGAGTTCTCATCAAAAATTACTGAATCATTCTTTTCGAAAACCACCCCCTGAACCAATATCGGCTTATTATTGCCATCGCACACATTATATAGAATTTCAGTTACGGTAATAACCCTGCCGTCTTTTCGCCTTACCCTTAAATCTCTTTTAACTTTAAAGCCAGGTTTTGTTCTTAAATCTTCCTTATGCCTTAATAATTCTTCCATGTCATCGGGGTGGATAATCTGGTCCCACCGAGGATTACCCGATAATAACTCATCCTTGGTATAACCAATGACCTTTTCTACGGGGCCATGCAGAAAAAGCCCACGGAATTCAAAATCACCTTCAAAACTTATAACTTCCAAATTCCCGGAATCCTGTTTTTCCTTAATGTTATCATTTTCCACCGAGGGCTGGGGATTACATTTAACTGGCAAGACTGTAAAATTCGCAAGGCCGGGATAATTATTGCCATTATTTTCATACATAGCTTTATTGAAACAATAGAAAACATGTATATCTTTATTGCTGATATAAGGCATCAGCGTCTTCTGAAGTAATTCAATATCAACCAGGTTTGAATCCAGAATCAGAGAAAAATCCAGAAACAAAAAATATTTTTTCTCTTCTTTCATTTTTGAGGCCTGTTTTTCAACCTCAAATAATACATCACTTATGTATTTCTTATTGTTATCAACATATTTCGCCAGGTTGACTATCTGGGGTGGGGTGCCATTCATAACCTCTGAGCCACTGGAGAACTGCTGAAGTTTCTCCATGAGATAATTATTACCGGTTATAAAGACAGAAACCACCTGGCTGGCATGAACTCTGAACATATAAGTAATAGTCTTCAGCAGTTGTTTATCATTTTCTACAAATAAACTGAAACATTTTCCTGCCTTACTATCCAGTGAATGAAAAGAATGGTTCATTTTGTCCCTCGTTTTTGTTTATAATTTTTTCTTTACTTAAAAGTTTTTCCTTTGTAATTGGTGTTTTTATTGCGGTAATTTTTCCAAAATGCTATAATTAAAAAAGAAAAAATTTGCCAAGGAGTAATTTGTATGAATAAAAGAAGGCTTATAATAACTGGCGTATTTCTGGCAATTCTATCTATTACTACCCTGGAGCAGGTATTCGGCATAACCCTGGTTGACAGTATAGCCGCCAGTTCCTTCGGTGGAATTATTCCAGCCTGGGCGCTGGATACTGCTCATTTTCTTTCAAGCCCAATTCCCAGAATTATTATACTGGCGCTGGGAATTATCTGCCTTTTTATTGAGCTGGTAACCCTTACCGCTATTGCAGGCACAATTTCCATTTTTTTATTCTCCCTGTATTTCGCATCCCATATTATAGCGGGTTTTGCTCCGTGGTGGAGTATCTTTGTTTTTGCCGCCGGCCTGATATTTCTTGCCCTGGAAATATTTGTAGTACCCGGCGTGGGCATTACCGGCATTACAGGGGTGATACTTACCCTTTCGGGGCTTTTTATCGCTACCGGCGATCTGTTTCAGGGAGGTATCTCCATGCTTGCGTCACTGATTCTTGCCGCCATGGTGGTTGCTGTCATCTTCAAACGGTTGCCCAAAAGCAAATTGTGGAAAAAACTCACCCTGGAAGTACGACAGACCTCAAAAGACGGTTATCAATCTGTAAAGGTAAGAAAAGACCTGGAAGGCCAAATCGGAGAAACCCTTACCGACTTGCGCCCCACTGGTGTTGCCCTTATTAACGGTGAAAGGGTTGATGTAGTCAGCGAAGGCAGTTTTGTAAAGAAGGATTCTAACGTACAGGTGACAAAAATACAGGGGGCTAAAGTTGTGGTACGGCAACTGTAATTAAATAACAGGGAGTATAAAGGTGACAGCTTTTCATTTTACAATATTTTTCTTTGGGCTTTTCCACGGTGAAAGAGAAGAAGAAAGCAAGGGGTATTCCTCTGTAAAAAAACACCTTGAGCTGGAAGGCCATATAGGCCAGGCGGAAACCGACCTGCGGCCTTCGGGGTATGCTACCATTGACGGGGAAAGATATGAAGTTTTTTCCCAGGGAAACTTCATTTATAAAGGTGACACTATCAGGGTTTTAAAAGTCAAAGACGGAAAAATACAGGTAACAAAAGTTTAGTTAAAATTCAAACCTGAACATTTTTATAAAATTTTCCGTAGAGTCATTTTCTTTTCAGCATAATCAGGGGGGCATCATGTTTGATTTTATCTATATATTTTTTTCGGACAGCCAGATATTACCGGGCTGGTAATTCCTTTAATGACCTTTGTGGCATTTTTTGCTTTCGGATTCCTGTTTTTTTCTTTCCCCTTCAGTTATATATCAGTGCTATTTCCGCCGGTACCCCCATTTCAGCAAACAGCCTTATTCAAATGAGATTAAAGAAAATAGATCCTTACAAATTGGTTCCCTTATATATAAAGGCCCGTAAAGCAGGTGTAAATTTGAACCTGAAACAACTTGAAGAATATTATTTGAACGGCAGAGATGTAAACCAGATAGTAAATGCTCTTATTATTGCTGACAAAGCCGGTATTTTTCTCTCCCTGGAAGAAGCTGTTCAAATGGACAGGGACGGCCAGGACGTGGTTCGGGAAGTAAGAAACAGGATTGAGCCCAATTCTCCTTCCTTGTGATTTTATTTGTTTTTTTTAGATCTTCTTTTTGCCGGCAAAAAATTTTTAATTATGGTTCGGCCTGATAATTTGCAGGAAAAGAAATTCAATTTAAAGAATTTAAATATTACGGGGGAAATATTGAACAGGCTGTTCGCAGGGTATAAAAACATAATTTAAGCTTATTCTCCTTTTTCAATTATTCCTTCCGTAAGTAATTTATTAATTGTTGCAGGAGGTTTATTATGGTGGAACTAATTAACGGGATTACATTTCTGGGCCAATCTGAAACTGTGGTGATCAGTGTATTGGTTATTTTAGGTGTTTTGATTTTTCTGGGTGGAATGATTCTGTATTTCTTTCCAATACAGCTTTATATTTCTGCAGTTTCAGCCAAGGTGCCTGTCAGCGCGGGCAGTATTTTCGGCATGCGGTTCAGAAAAGTTGACCCCCAACAGGTGGTAAATACTTTAATCAAAGCTTATAAAGCTGGTATTAACCTGAATACCGACCAACTGGAAACTCACTATCTTGCCCAGGGAAACATCGACCGGGTTATCGATGCATTGATTGCAGCCAACAAGGCCAGCATTGAGCTTGATTTTGAAAGAGCCTGCGCTATTGACCTGGCAGGCAGGGATGTAAAAGAAGCTGTCCTGATGAGCGTCAACCCCAAGGTAATTGATGTAAAAGATCTGGTGGGTACTGCCCTTGACGGCATTCAACTGAGTGTAAATGTGCGGGTAACTGTACGGGCAAATATCGATCGCCTGGTTGGCGGCGCCACCCAGGAAACCATCAAGGCAAGAGTCGGCCAGGGAATCGTTGCGGAAATAGGTTCTTCGAAGTCTTACAAGGATGTTCTGGAAAATCCCGATAAAATTTCAGCCCGTGTGTTGAACATGGGGCTGGATGCCGGTACAGCCTTTGAAATTCTGTCTATTGACGTTGCTGACGTGGATGTTGGAAAAAATATCGGCGCCAACCTGCAGGCAACCCAGGCAGAAGCAGACATGCGGCTGGCAAAGGCAAAAGCCCAGGAAAGAAGATCTATGGCTGAAGCCCGGGAGCAGGAAATGAAAGCTTTAGCCGAGGAGATGAGAGCCAGGGTAATTGAAGCTGAGGCAGATATACCCAAGGCGCTGGCGGAGGCTTTGAGAAGCGGCAAAATGGGTTTTATGGATTATTATCAACTGCAGAACTTAAAAGCTGACACTTCAATGAGGACTTCCATCGGCGGACAGACTTCCTCCAAGTAATCAGTCTAATTTTCCAATTAATTGATTCCAGGAGGTGAGGAAGTGTATTTAGTTTTCATACAGGCTGCAGATGCTTGTGGTTTCATGTTTATGATGATTGTATTTGGCGTCATTGTTTTTTCCGTCTTAAAGAACAGCCAGAAGCTCACTGATATGTCCGGCGGTAAGGGAGCGACTCCCGACCAGATGCTGGGTAATTTTCTTTCCAGTTCCATGGGAATAAAGCAACAGGGACAATCTTCAAACGGGCTGGTAACGGGTAATCCGTATAGCCTGCCAGTAAGGAAAGGCCCTCCCATAAACTGGCGGTTAATCAAGATGAATATGACCAAGGATCAGATGCAGAAATGTTTTGATCTGGACAAATTACGCCAGGGCGTTAAGAAACGGGAACTTTACAAATATGTCCATCTGGACAGGCTGAAGAATTATTTCTCTGAAGCCCAACTCAGGGACATGATAGATTTGGAATTTTTCGAAAAGTCACAGGAAAAATCAGAACCGAAACCTCTGGGTGGCTTGAACAAATCTTTCGAGGCATCCATTCAGGAGAAAAGTTTTGAAAGCTTCTTCAGGGAAGACACGGGGACGGAATTGGTCAGTGAACAAGCCAATGATACCGTTGCCGACGAAAAAGTGGAAGAGAAGGTTCCTGATGAAACTGTAGAAGAGAAGGTTCCTGATGAAACTGTAGATTTTGTGAAACTGATCAGAAATGAAGATTCTTTCTTTGGTGACATAGCCGAAAGTTTACCCAGGGAAAAACAGCTGGAGTTACTTTCCAAAGTCAAACAGAAAACTTCCAAGACCCGACAGGTAAAACTGGGAGGGGCAGTAAATGGCATAATCTGGTCTGAAATATTGAAACGGAAAAATATCGGAGAGTCTTTCGACCGGAGTATTATGACCAGGAGATAGATTTCACCGGGGTTTATCGCGGGGGTGGTTAATCCGCCCCCGCTTTTATAAAAAAAATCATAAATAATTGAAAAGGATGTTGTCAAAGCAGGTAAAACATGATATAATCAACTTTGCTTTTTCAGGCGTTATTTTACACGTCAAATATTATACTTTTCTTTTCCGAAAGGAGAAAACAATGGACACCATAAAAATGATAGAAAAACAGCAATTGAAGGATAGCATTCCAGATTTCGGCCCTGGCGATACCTTGAGAATTAAGGTAAAAGTGGTTGAAGGTGGAAAAGAAAGGTTGCAGCCCTTTGAAGGAATCTGCATCTCCCGCAAGGGCGGCGGTTCCAATGAAATGTTCACTGTAAGAAAAATCGGAAGCCATGGCGTGGGCGTGGAAAGAACCTTACTTCTTCATTCTCCCCGGGTTGCCGATATCCAGGTCTTGAGAAAAGGCCATGTAAAAAGAGCCAAACTTTATTATTTGAGAGACAGAATTGGAAAAGCTGCTACCAGAGTAAAAACCAAACGTATTGAGAAATAACTTATAATTAGTTGATACTAATAATATAGTATTGGAGGCGTTGGTTTTTTGACAGCAAAGCAGCTAGCCATCATAATTCTTGTATTGGCTGCCGGCAGGGCGGTACTTTTCTTTTATCCCAATATAAATTTAGTTAATCAGAAATTCAAGCAGACAACTGTAGAGTATTTGGATTCTATAGTT
Source organism: uncultured bacterium (assembly GCA_964607865.1). Lineage (GTDB taxonomy): Bacteria > Vulcanimicrobiota > JAJTBE01 > JAJTBE01 > CAZSLZ01 > CAZSLZ01. The sequence continues at coordinate 2,623 of CAZSLZ010000097.1, read as the reverse complement.
GTTGCTGGTATTACCGCCCTTTTTATTATTCATTTTCTTTTTCGAACCTTTTACATTCCATCTGGTTCGATGATCCCTACCCTTCAAATTAGAGATTATATAATTGTAAATGAATTTATTTATCGAGTAAAAAAACCCCAGCGTGGTGACATAGTGGTTTTCACCCCTCCCCCTGCAGCCAATGCCGGTGATAAGGAATTTATCAAGCGAGTTGTGGGGCTTGGCGGCGAAACCATAGAGATCATTGGGGGGAAGGTTTTTATCGACGGAGAAAAACTGAAGGAAGATTATGTGAAATATCCCGCCGATTATCACCTGCCACCCCAGAAGATTCCACCGGGCAATCTTTTTGTTATGGGCGACAACCGCCCTTCCAGCGCTGATTCCCACATCTGGGGGTTTCTGCCCGAAAAAAACCTTATTGGCAGAGCCAGTGTTATCATTTTGCCGTTCAATAGAATAAGACTTTTGCATAAAGAATCAAGGCTTAAAAATGGATTATGAAAGTATGAAAAACCAGGAAACTCCTGGACAGGTAGAAAATCCCGTGTCAGTGGTTCCTACAGATACAGGAAACAGCCGGGCCAGAATAAAAATATACTCCAGGCAGGCCCTGGAATTCATAATTTATATATTTCAGGTTTTAATTATTTCACTTATTATAATTAATTTCATCGGCAGAGTATCAGTTGTACAGGGTTCATCCATGGTTCCCTCTCTTCATACAAATAACCGGATTGTGGTAAACCTGCTGGCTTATAAATTCTCCCAGCCTGAAAGAGGCGACATAATTATTTTTCAGTGCCCTGTTAACCCGGAAAAAGACTATATTAAACGAGTGATAGGCCTGTCCGGCGAAACCCTGGAAATAAAAGAAGGTATGGTATATATTAACGAACAACTTCTGGACGAATATTATCTGGATTATTCTGACGGCAGAGAAAATATAGAGGCCATCACAATACCTGATGATTCTATTTACGTGATGGGGGATAACCGCCTGAACAGCGAAGACAGCCGATTCTGGGGCCCACTGGAAAAGAAATTAATAAAAGGCAAGGCCCAGCTTATTTTCTGGCCTCCTGAAAAATTTTTTATTTTAAAATGAATATGAACTTTTCCTGGTTTCCAGGGCACATGAAAAAAACCATAAGAAAACTGTCCCAGGAGCAAAAAATCGCCTCCATGGCCATAATGGTTCTTGACGCAAGATGCCCCCGTTCTTCCAGAAATCCCGAGCTTGAAAAACTGTTCACCAATAAACCTTGTCTTTACATCTTAAACAAGGCAGACCTGGCATCTCAAAAAATTACCGATTCCTGGCTGAAATATTTCAGAGAACAGAAAATGGAAGCTATGGCGACATCGTGTAAAACTGGCCGGGGAAAAAAGACCATAATTACAAAAATTCATGAAATCAAAAAAATGATTCAGGCCAGCTCAAAATCCCGCAGATTTAAAACTAATTTTCGCATAGTCGTGCTGGGTATTCCCAACAGCGGAAAATCATCACTGATAAACATGCTGTCACCCCACAAAACTGTCAGGACCGGAAAGAAACCTGGCCTTACCAGGGGAAAACAGTGGCTGAAAATTCAGGAGGGCATCGAAGTTCTTGATTCCCCCGGAGTTATGCTTCCCCGCATGGATTTACCCGAAACCCCATGGATTCTTGGAGTTATTGCCGCCATAAAGCAGGAGGTTCTGCCAGTAGAGCAGGTGGCCATCAAATTTATTGAATATCTTCGGAAAAACAATCTGATTCCCAATCATCTGATTAAAGAAGATATTCCCGAAGACCCCCTTGAAGTATTGACCAGATTTTCTGTGGAAAGAGGTTACCTGGTAAAAGGCGGAGATGTGGAGATGAGAAAAGGGGCGCTTCAACTTTTAAAGATTTTCCGCGAAGGAAAACTGGGCAGAATTTCCCTGGAAAAACCCGGTTAATTACCCCGTTAGCAGTAATATTCTCCAGATACTCGATTATTCTACTTATATCAAATTTTTTTTAAAACCTTTTCACAAACCAGGCTTGAGTTTTAAAATCAGCCCCCTGGCTGAAGCTGGAAGTTCTCATCGTAAAGAATTCAACTTGGAATAAAAGAACTGGCATGAAAAGGGCATTATCTCTTTTCTTTCTTGAATAACTCAAATTATGTCATCACGAGGAGCGCCAGAACTTCATCAGAAAAGATGTGAGCACGAGCATCCGCAGGATGCGTAGTGATCTCCCCATTTGGAATGGAATATATTGTTCGCATTGTAGTTTTTTAACCGGAAAAAGACCAGGGCGCTCACGGACGCAAGGTAAATGGGCTGGGAACAAACCCAATCTAAATTCAGATTGCCACGCCTTGTGTGAAACGTAGCAATGATAACTTTCCCATATGTTTTACCTGGTTTACACATGATTCAATCTTTGTAAGTTAATTAAGCTTGAGCTAAGCTTTTTGAAAAGCATATAATTTATGGGTTCAATTTTTCGTGACACCAGTAGGGGGCGCCGTTTCCTGCGGGGCCGTTATCTGGATTAGCGCATTCAAAATACCTTACTTTACCACAACTTGTGGAATCCAGGCCCAGCTGGGTGGGCAAGTCAAAAGCTACTGACAAGCCGGTCTGT
>CAZSLZ010000096.1:0-13536 GCA_964607865.1 uncultured bacterium | reverse complement strand
AAAAAGGAAAAAGGAAGGAAGGAAGGAAAGGGAAGAGAGAAAGGGGAAGAAAGGGAAGAAGGGGAAAAAGAAAGAAAAGGAAGGGGAAAAGGGAAAGGGGGGGGAAGAGAGAGGGAAGAAGACCGGTAGCAAAAGAGGTGGTCCATAAAAAGAACAGGGCAAGACATAGCAGAGAAATAAGCAGTGAAGTTCCAGGGCCTACCAGGGCTATTTTCATCTGGGTTGCCGGGTCCCGGGGTTCCTCTTCAAGTTGTGAAAACCCACCAAAGACAAAAAGAGTGATTTTCTGGATTTTTATCCCACATTTTTCCGCCATTTTTGAATGGGCAATTTCATGCAGAATCAGGCTGGCAAAAATAAGTATTGTTGAAACAATTGCTGCCAGTAAATATACAAACAAATTTTTTCCTGGGAAATTTTCTGGAAAATACCCGGAAAACAATGAATAGGCAATAACAAGAAAGATAAAAAACCAGGACAAATTAATTTCTATGGGAAAACCGGCAATCTTTCCAATGTTAATGTTTTTCCTTGCAGGATACATTTAATCACTTCTCATAAATTGGGACTAACCTAATCCATACCAGATCTTCAAAAACATCTTCATCAAAGAACTCATGATGATTTGCAAACCTGTAACTTAATTTTTCCAACAGCCCCTTGTGTTTTTCCAAAAGCTTGAATGCCTTTCGACGGGTCATTCCTTCTATAGCCAGTTTTTCATATTTGTTTTCAAAAATCCGCTTGACAAAAGCTCCCATAAGTTGGTAAAGGTGATTTTTGTATGTGGGTAATATTGCCATGTCATCCACATAAACCACAGCTTCTTTCTGGCCTTCCACCAGGGATTCAGCTAGCCAGGCAGTTATGTATCCCACCAGCTTTCTGCCGTCTTTTATACCGGCGCTGAAGTTCTGGTTTTCTTCTTCAAAAATCTTCAAATTTTCCTTTATATCTTCCGGGCCTGTCCTGAGGCGGGGAGGATAGATTTTTGTTTCCAGCCGGGCGATCTGGTCAGCATGCTCAGGTGTAAGTTTCATTGTGGTTAACATATAGACTTCCTTTTTTTGTTAATAATTTTGACAGCCCGGCACTTTCACCTTCTAACAAGAATATTTAAGCTGAAAATTGCTCCTTTTTTTTGTGTATGAAAATATTAAGAATCCAATCTTTTTGTGATGCATGGTTGTAACAAATTCTTAACAATTGTTTAATTTTGTTAACTATTTTTGATTTAATCGGTGTTTTTGTGGTAAAAGATCGATATTTTTTTACAAAAAGTCTGTTTTTTTTTGTTATAAAGTATAAACTTTTTGGTAATTTGTGTGATATAATAAATAAGAATTATTGAATATAGAATGCAGAGGTGAACAAAGTGGATAATTTCAACATTCCTGATCTTAAACCACAGATGACAAAGAATGTGGATAAGCAATTTGTTACAGCAGAAAACAAATTGAGGAAAGCCAAGAAAAAGAAAAAAGCCAAAAAAAAAATTAAAGCTCATCACTTTGAAAAAATAAAGGAAGGGCGTGAACGTTCGGTTCCTGCGGTTGACAAGGGAGTACAGTCAACCCGCAGTGCCCGTCAGACCGCCATGAGCTCCCGCTATGCAAAGGATGCCATGAAAGGCGGAACAGGGGCAGCTGGTATGGGCAAAGGAATTGCCGGAACCGGTTTGACCATGGGCGCCGGGCTTATGAGCGCAGGAATGGCTGCAGGGTCTATGGCCATGCAGGGGGCAGCTGTTGACGGAGTCGGCTTCTCCAGTGGAGCTGCTAATTATAACGGAATAAATGATGTTTCCCAGTTGGCGGATTTACTCGGTTCCAAACAGTCCCAGCAGGGTAATATCAGCCAGGCACTGGGAAGAATTAATACCCAGAGCGCTCAGCAGATGCAGATGAATATGACAAACCAGAAACAGTTTACCGAGTTTGCCAAAATGCAACAGGGTTTTGGTATGAAGGAAATGATGTTCAACATGAAAGGCAAAATGTTTATGGGCATCTCCAAAACACTGGGCCTGGTTTCAAAAACTATTTTAATGGCTGCCAAGGCGTTGCATGCAGCTGCCAAAGGAGTCCATGCCGCCGCAGCAGCAGTGGCAGGAATTCCTTTCGTGGGGCCTGCACTATCAGCTGCTTTAAAAGCTGTGGCTAAAATGCTGGAAATGATTGCCAAGGGGCTGGAACATTGCGCCAAATCCCTGCAAAAAGCCAGTAAAAAAATGCAGCAGGTTGCACAGAAGATGACCCGTAGCGCGCAACAGATGAAAATGAAAAAACTACAGGCCAAAGCTCGTAAGTTGATGTCCAAAACCCGCCTGGATCAGGGTGTGCGTAGTCTTCAGCAGATGCAGCAGCAGAAGGCCAACCTCATGCAAGCGCTTTCTGGCAATTATCAGCACCAAGCTGCAATTCAACAGCGTCTTGCCGAGTTGGGCCAGAAAGTAAATATTGGTAACAACCCCCTTGGTAAAATGGGCCAATTTATGAACATGATGCAGATGAATCAGATGAACCAGATGCAGCAGCGTCAAAACAAGGGAATGATGGCAGGAATGCTGGGCGCCGGGCTTCTGGGCGCTGGTATGATGGCAGCCCAGAAAGCTGCAATGCCTTCAATGGCAATGCCTTCCATGGGCGGTGGAATGCCCGTAATGCCTATGGGCGGCGGATTTTCTGGCGGAGGCGGGTTCTCTGGTGGAGGTTCTTTCAGTGGTGGGTTTGCCGGTGGCGGAATGAACATGGCTATGCCCATGCCTTCAATGCCGGTTATGCCCTCTATGCCCACAATGCCTTCCATGGTGGCACCCACCATGCCGTCGGCTATGACTGCAAGGCCGGCAGCCCCCAGTACTCCTCAGGCTCCAGGCAGAGTAAGGACGGGAAATGCAAAGGCAAACAACTTTAACCCCAATCTAAGATCCAACGGTGAGAACAAGGCAAAAACCACAGGTAAGGAGGCTCTTGCCCAGGAAGGCAAAATTGGAAAAGAAGACCAGAAGAAAATGACCCCTGAAGAACAGGAAAAACGGAAATTGATGCAACAGCAGAGAGCCCGGAGGGCAAATGCCAACCGCAGAAACCGCAGAAATGTACGAGTTAATAGAGCCAACCGGTCCAGAGGCGCCAATAAGGCTTCCGGTGAGAACAAGAAGAAATTCTATGAACAGGAATTACGCAGATTATCAGAAAGCATTATCAGCCAGAAGGGACAGGTTCAGGCTCTGGGCGGCGCAAATGCCACCGGCGGCGCAAATGCTACCGGAGGCGCAAATGCCACCGGAGGAGCAAATGCTACCGGAGGAGCAAATGCCACCGGAGGAGCAAATGCTACCGGAGGAGCTGGCCCTGCCAATAAGTTCCGGGCTGACCAGCGAACGCTGGTAATGCTTTACAATAAAGTAGCTCAGGAAAAGGTGCCTATTGAGCGCAGTGTGGATCAGTTAGTGCATAAGGCTCTGCAGGATTCGCCTCATAAACCGTCGGCAAAGGCAAACATTGCCAAAGATGCCGGCGCCAGAGGAAAAACAGGGGCAAATGCAACGGGCCGGGCAAACCAGAATGGAGCAATGAGAGCTGAAAACCGGGCAATGGGAAGACAGGACAAGAAAGCCAATGTGGCAAATGTTCAGAACCAGCAACCTCAGCAGGCACAGAATGTTCAGGCGAATACACCTAAAACTGTAAATGTGCCCAATACAAATGTTTCGACCCCCAATGTGTCGGCTCCCAGCGTAACAACACCTAACGTAACAATGCCTAATATGGGCGCTTCAAATACAAAACTGTAAGTGCAATTACAAAACGGGCCTTCAACTGAAGGCTCGTTTTTGTTTTTCTATATAAATAACACAAAAAAAAGAAAAAAATATTGCGTTAATCAGCTTTATTTGCTATATTAGTAATACTTGTATCAAAAGAATAAAGTTGTATAAATTTTAACTGTCGTTATGGAAGTTTTTGAATTAAAGCTTACGTAATAATTTTATAGATAAGTATGTTGGGAGAGAATCAAATGTTTGACAATTTACAGGAAAGGCTTAATGGGATTTTTCAGAATCTGAAACGCCGGGGAAAACTTTCCGAGGATGATGTAAAGAAAGCGCTTCGTGAAGTACGGATGGCTTTGCTTGAAGCTGACGTTAACCTGGTTGTGGTTAAGGATTTTGTAAAGAAGGTCCGGGCTAAAGCGGTGGGAGAAGAAGTATTGAAAAGCCTGACACCGGCGCAGCAGGTAATTAAGATTGTTCGTGATGAACTGGTGGAATTGATGGGCGGCAGCCATGCCCATGTGAATATAAATGAAGAACCTCCCACGGTAATTATGATGGTAGGGCTTCATGGATCAGGTAAAACCACGTCGTCGGGCAAACTGGCGGAGCATTTCAGAAAAGACGGCTACAACCCACTTTTAGTAGCTACAGATGTTTATCGTCCCGCTGCTATAAAACAGCTTGAAGTTCTGGGAAGCCAGTTGAATATTCCGGTATTTCAGCTGGGTGATAAAACTTCACCGGTAAATATTGCAAAAGCTGCAATAAAACATGCCCAGGAGAACCAGCGCAATGTAATAATAATTGATACCGCAGGCAGGCTTCATATAGACGAAGAACTAATGGACGAATTAAAGAATATTAAAAGTGTTGTAACCCCTGATGAAGTTTTGCTGGTGGTGGACTCCATGGTGGGCCAGGATGCTTTTAAAATGGCAGATACTTACAATAAGGAGGTTGGTATTTCCGGTATTGTTCTGACCAAGCTCGATGGGGATTCCCGTGGTGGTGCCGCTTTGTCGGCGAAAGCTGTAACCGGCAAACCGATTAAATTTGTGGGAACTGGCGAAAAACTGAACGCCCTGGAATTATTCTATCCTGATCGTATGGTTTCAAGAATACTTGGTATGGGCGATGTATTGGGCCTTATTGAGAAAGCTGAATCTGCTTTTGATCAGGAGCAGGCTGAAAAGTTTGAAAAGAAGCTTAGAAAAGCTCAGTTTACCCTGGAAGACTTTTTGGAGCAGATGGATCAGGTAAGCAAGATGGGTTCACTGGATGAGATTCTGGGTATGATGCCGGGCATGGCTAACAACCCGGCATTTAAAAACATGCAGTTTGATGAGAAACAAATGGGGCGGGTGAAAGCTATTATTCAGTCCATGACCCATGATGAACGGGTTAACCCCAAACTGTTAAATGCAAGCCGCCGAAAACGTATCGCCAACGGGTCGGGGACTACGGTTTCCGATGTTAACAAGCTTATTAAACAGTTTAATATGGCCAAAAAGATGATGAAGCAGTTTTCCGATATGGCCCGGGGCGGGCACCATGGAAAAATGAAAATTCCTTTCCCAATGTAATATAATTTAAAAAAATGGCAGGAATTCAGGAACAAATAATAAATAACTTGAAATTGAATTGATTATATTTATCTTTATAAAAGATATTTTCAAGGAGGTGAAAAAGAGAGTGGTTCGTTTGAGATTAAGAAGAATGGGTAAGAAGAAACAGCCTTCCTACCGTCTGGTAGCTACCGACAAGAGAGCACCCAGAGATGGAAGATTCATAGAGATTCTCGGGCATTATAATCCCCTTACCGATCCCGTTACTATAAACTTCAAAGAAGATAAGATAGTTGATTGGCTTCAGAAAGGCGCCCAACCTTCCGATACCGTTGTGAGATTATTGAAACAAGTAGGTATCTGGGAAAAATTCAAACAGTCAGGCACCAAACAGGAAGTTGCCGGCTAAGTGCCCTCCTTATTTTGCTTCTAACAGGCAGAAAAAGAAACAGGAAATAGAAACAGTTCTAGAAGAATAGCACAGAAATTGGAGGTGTCTTATGAAGGAACTACTGGATTATATCGCAAAATCATTAGTCGATAATCCGGGTGACGTTGACGTAAACCAGATAGAAGGGGAACGTTCAATTATATTGGAATTACGAGTAGCACCTGATGATATGGGTAAAGTGATAGGCAAACAGGGGCGGATTGCCCAGGCTATAAGAGCCATCGTTAAAGCAGCAGCCGTAAGATATGGCAAGCGGGTAATGGTGGAAATCATATAAGAAGCAAAGGAGGACGGATTTTGGACTCCATAAATTTAAAACGTCTGGTGGCTTTAAAGGTTATTGTTACTGAAGAATTCAGAAAACAATTAGTTGACGAAGCAACTCAGACAATCAGCAGGATTGAAGATAACCTGGTTGAGTTAAACCAGAATTTGGATAAATTGCCTCCGGGTGATGATACCAGAGAAATGTTTAACCAATTAAAGCGCGACAGAGAACAACTCATTCAAATGAAAGATGAGTTGGAATGGAAGATTAAAGAAGTTGAAAACCTTTCTGATGGCGCAGAGATACCTTTCCAGATGCTGGAGGGTGAGGTCAGTGTCAATGTAGGCGATGATGTTCGCGAAAAAATGACAAAAACCGAAATCCTGGTAAAAGACTGGAAAGTCGTTGAAATCAGAAACCCTTAGTTAACAAAATAAATGGGCGGAGGTTGCTTCGCCCATTTATTATTTGTAAAAGAAGCAATTGAAATGAAAAAAGATAAATTAATTAATATTGGAAGAATCTTAAAACCTCATGGCATAAAAGGTGAACTGAAAGCTGAAATTCTTGATGAATATAAAGACAGCATCCAGCTTTTAGCCGAAATCATTGTGGCGAAATCTAAAGATGACCCCCATAATTTATTTATTGCCAAGATAGAAAATATGAGGTTCCATAAAAATCACGTGTTATTCATGTTTGAAGGGTTAAATAATCCCGAGGATGCAGCCGGTTTCAGGAATTGGCACTTGCTGGTGCCAGAATCGCTGACACCGCCTCTTGAAGAAGATGAATTCTATGTTTCAGATCTCATGGGTGCTAAGGTTGAAATTAAAGATGGGGATTACATAGGCGATATTGTTTCAATACTGCCCGGTGGCCATCACGATCTTTATGAGGTCAGGAATTTTAAAACCGGCAAGGTCAATATGATTCCCGCAATGAAGAATTTTATTGAAAGTATTGATCTGGAACAGAGAAAAATGATTATAAAACCCATTGAAGGCCTTATTGAATTGTAGAGGTGTTGATGAAATTCACAATTGTAACACTTTTTCCTGAGGCTTTTTCTTACCTTGATTCTTCCATAATTAAAAGGGCCTGTGAAAAAGGCAAGGTTGAAATTGAATTTGTAAACCCCAGGGATTTTACCACCGACAAACACCGCCAGGTGGATGATTATCCCTATGGCGGAGGGGTTGGTATGGTTATTAAACCAGAGCCCGTATATGCAGCTGTGGAAGCAGCTAAAAGAAACAATTCTCTTGCCCAGGTTATAATGACCACTCCCAGGGGGGTAACTCTGAGCCAGAATTTAATAGATAAGCTGTCAACTGAAAAGGAACTTATTATGTTGTGCGGGCATTATGAAGATTTTGACCAGCGGGTTTATGCATTAGCCGATTATCAAATTTCTCTGGGTGATTTTGTCTTAACCGGCGGTGAGTTGCCGGCAATGGTCATTATAGATGCCATTACCCGCCTTTTGCCCGGCGTTATTGTAAAAACATCGGCAGCTTGCGATTCATTCAGGGGCAATTTATTGGATTATCCCCATTACACACGCCCTCCTGTTTTCAGGGGTATGGAAGTGCCCGAAGTTCTTACATCTGGCCATCACGAAAAGATAGAGCGATGGAGAAGAAAGCAATCTTTAAAGAATACCATGTTGTATAGGCCCGATTTACTGGAAAAAGCTGAGCTGTCTTCAGATGCTTTAAAAATTGTTCATGAAATAATAAGTGAAGAATACGAGCCTCCACCGGAAAAAATAAGTTAGTTGAATTTTTAATTAATATTCAGAAATTGTTATGCTTAATTTTTTGGTTATCACATTATAATTAAAGGAGCTGTACCAAAAAGGATGGCTCCTTTTTACTTTTCTGAAAGAATTCGAAATTTGTCATTGCAAAACTTATTTGAAACCGGGAACAGGCTGTTCACAGCAAAGTTTTGTCTTCAGCCAGTTTTTTTTATTCTTCTCACGGACTGAAAGTTCGTCCTGGCGAGCCCTGGAAGGGTGTGACAACCTAAAGGGATGTTGTCATTGCGAGGTTTCGAAGAAACCGTGGCAATCTCAATTCAGATCGGGTTGGTTCTTACCCACTTACCTGGGTGGTACAGAGATCGCCACGCATCCTTACGGATGATCTTGATGACTAAGTTAGAATTTTTCAATTTGCAAACAAATAGGGCTATCCAATTTGGATAGCCCATGTTTTTTTTATTACAAAGTTTTATACTAATCGGAAACTTTAAATGTATCTGCCAGGTCCAGGTAACCTTTACCCTTTTCCTCAATTACCTCACCCGCGGTTTCCATTTCCTTACCTTTTTCAATTTTTTCAGAACCTTCAGCCTGGCTTAATTTGCCTTGTTTTACCAGTTTCTCTCCCTTGTCAACATGGGCAGCGCCGTTATGGACAGCTTTATCGCCGGCCTGATAGAATTCCTTACCCTTAGCCTGGGTATGGCGGCCCAGAGCTTCCAGGGCGTCGCCTTCCTTAATCTGTTCAAAGCCAGTCTGTTTGGCTGCCATTCCCTGTTCGCCTTTCTGGTGGCCCATAGAAACGTAAGCCATGCCTTCCTGTTCTTTTCTGTGGGCAATTCTCATTCTATGAATACCGCCACTGATGCTCTTCAACCCTTCGTTCTTGGTCATAATTCCGGTATCAATTGCCTTGTTGGCTTCAATCAACTGGTCAATGTCTTTCTTTTCACCGGTGGCAGCTTGTTTTTCAATATCCTTGCCCTGGTTTATATTTTCCAGGCCCGAATCCTTCTGGTTAACACCCTGGCCTAACAATGCCTTACCCCTGGTTTCGTCTTCTTTTGCGCCTTTCCGTAAATTAACCGATTCCTGCAACTTCGCTGTGGCTTCCTGTTTCAATTTGGCAGCCTGCTCCAGCATTTGCTTTGCCTCGGTTCTCATTTGCTCGGCTTCTGCTCTGAATTGTTTTGCCTTTGCCCTTAATTCCTGAGCTTCATCTTTCATTATGCTGACATGGGCGCTCTCGGACTGGGCCCTTTTCATAGCTTTGTCAGCCTGGCTGTCACGCTGTCTGGAAACTTTCTCTGTAAGCCTGCCTTCGTGAATATCTGCCAGGCCTTCATTCGAAAAGGAATCTAAGCCTGCAAGTTTTGCGCCGCTGGCTTTGTCAATCTCAGCTTTTTTCCTTAATAATTCACTTAATTTATCAAGATTTTTACCTTTCTCGGTATGAACAATCGATTCTGCTTCCTTTAAGGCAGACTTGGCATCCAATTTACCTGCGTGGGCTTCCTTAAGGCCAGCTTTTTCGTCCTTTTCCGCTGCCTTTTCATTTTTATGCCCGGCATTCTGCTCTAATTTATAAGCATTCTTTTCCATCTGATGTGCTTCTTTTTCCAATAGATGGGCTTTATGATTCTTTTTTTCAGCCCGTTGCATATAGAATTCTCCCTTGTTAACAGTTTGAAGGCCGCCCTTGAATTGATCAAGGCCAACGGTTACCTTTATGTGGCCGCTTTTTTCCATCTCAAGATTCTGTTTTAAGGAGTCGGCAGCCTTCTGCTTCTTTATAACACCCTGATCGGTTACCATCATACCCTCGTTAAATCGGGCGATGCCTTCCTTTTCAACCCCAAATGCCCGCGCTTCTCTTTTAAGGGCAGGGCGGATTTTCTTCCGGCCCATTTTCTTTTCCCCATAAGCCTGGTCCGTTAACTCCAGGCCCCCGGCAAAATGTTGAAGCCCTTCCTGCTCCAGGTTGTGCCCTTCACTTTCTTTTTCAAGGCCTGACTGAATCTGTTTTTTACCTTCTTCTTCCAGGGCTTTACCCAGTTTCTGAAGTAATTCACCTTGGCCTTTTTCTCTGCTTCCCATTTCTTCGGCGTTTTTTCCATCCTGAACCTGGTTGAACCCAACGGCCTGGGATGACTGCCCCCGGGCCTGTAATTTCTTGCCACGGTCTATTTCCTGTTGCCCCATGTCTTTAATTGTAGATACAGCTTCGAAAACATCCTGGGTATTTAAAACTTCTTTTTCATTTTTCTGAATCGGCTTTCCCTTTGTTGCCGGGGTTTGATTTGAATGACTTATATGTTTAACATCCATGGTTTTCCTCCAAATTATATTATTGTTATTATACTAACAAATTGTATTGTTAACAACAAGGGGCAAATTATTAAAATTGTGTTAAAATTGGAATAATTTAAAAAAAAGGCCTTTCGGCCCTTTTATTATTGAACGTTTCTTATAATAAAATCAAGTATCCGTTTCATGATAAACAGCTCATTTTTATTGCGTTTCATGCTGTGGCCTTCATTTTGAAGGATTTCCTCCTCAAAGGTTTTTTTGCTGTGAACCATTTTTTCTCTTAATTGACGAACTTCATTTATGGGTACCCTGGGGTCATTTTTTCCATAAACTACCAGCAAGGGACAGTTTATATTCTCTATAAAATTAAGAGGGGAGCGGTCCTTATAAAATTCCTCGTCTTCTTCGGGAGGTTTGAAACCATATTTCTTTTCCAGAATCACTTTAAGCCAGGTTGAAGAGGTTCCATACAAGGTTTTCAAATTTACCGGGCCAAAAAGATTTATACCGCAGGACCATAAATCGGGATATTTTGCCAGCGCCATCATGGTCAGGTATCCGCCGTAACTTCCTCCCGTTACAACGATGTTCTTGTCATCTACGAAAGGATCTTCTTTCAGGAAACGGGCAGCATAAACCACGTCCTTAAGATCTTTGCCACCCCAATCATGAAAAACCTCGTTCTCAAATCTGCTTCCATAACCTGATGAACCCCTGACATTGGGGGCGAAAACCCCGATGCCGTTGGATACCAGTAACTGAGTCAAGGGATCCCAGCCTTTACAGGTCTGGCCTGCCGGGCCTCCATGAAGTTTTATTACCACAGGAAATTTTGTGCTTTCTCTTGGCTTATAGAAAAAGGCAGATATTTCCTCATCATCAAAAGAGGAGTAACGAACGGTCTCAGGAGTAACCATTCTGCCTGTGGGCAATCCCAATACTGATGAATTGGTAAGAATCCTTAAAGTTTTGGCTTCCCGGATAAATATTTCCGAAGGCCGGGTAGGGGAGTTTAACAGAACCGCCAGTTTATCGCCCTGATGGGAATATTTCACTACGCTGCCATAAAACCCGGTGGTGCTTATACGGCGGGTCTTGGTGGGAGGGTAATCAGTTTCATAGATGGTTCTTTCACCATTTTCATTTTTTAGAAATGTGAAATGATCTCCCCGGGGGTGCCATTCCAAAAACTGCTGTTCAGCTTCGTTCTTTTGTGAAATCCAAAGGGTGGAGCGGTTTTCCAGCTCCATGATAACAACATTTTTTGTGCCTCGCGCATCTGAAGTAAAAGCTATGCATTTGTTGTCGGGAGAGAATTCAGGCCGGGTATTTTCTCCTTCAAGGCTGTCAGTGAGGTTTTTGATCTCCTTGGTTCTTATATTAACCATACATATATCAGCTTGAAGTTGATTTTCATAACTGGTGTAGGCTATCCATCTTCCATCATGGGACCAATCCAGGTCAGATTTTATATCAGGGGTATCGGTAAGCCAGGTTATGCGACGGGTATCGGTGGTTATCATCATAACATTATAATGGCCATTCATTTCGCCGATTCCCACCAGCGCCCTGCTGTCGGGCGACCAGTCAAAATCGGAAAAGGATAGTTTGATTTTGTCGGTGAGTTTTCTAAGCTCGCCCCCCTCGGCAGGTAAAATATAAATGTCAAATTCTTCCCTGCCTTCTTTATCCACAGAAAGAGCCAAGTATTCCCCGTCGGGAGAAAGTTTAATGTTTGCCACATCCCCTTCCTGAAGAATATCAACCTTTATCGGATAACCTCCACCCGAAGGGACCACCCAGGTACGGTAAAAGTCACCCAAGTTGGTTACATAAAACATATAATCATCTTTTTTTGAAAAGCAAAAATCCTTGATTGATTTTATCTCGGAAAAAAATTCCACAGGTATATTCTGGTTTTTCATATTAACCCCCATCAAATGATACATTTACTTTTTAACTGGCAATTGATTTTTCCTTCAATCTTCTTCTTTGTTAAATTCGTCCTGAAGTTTTTCAAAATTGCTGATTTCCTGCTCCACATCAATTACGTCTTTTTTCAGATCTCCATTGCCCCTGCTTTTTTCCTTTCTTCGTTTCAAATGATACAAATATTGTATATGCCGGGAAATCTGCTTGTTCTCAGGATCCATCTTCTTGGCTTGAATAAGTAAAGCTTCAGCTTCAATTAACCTTCCCAGAAACATATAAGACAACCCCATATTGGCCATAATTACCGGATCGTGAGGTTTTCTCTGAAAAGCATATAATATATGGGGAAAAGCTTCTTTATACATTTCCTTTGCCATGAACAACCTGGCGATTTCATGGTGGACTGATACCTGATCGGGGAAAAGCTCGTCAACATTTTTCAATGCTTCAAAAGCTTCGTCAATTTTACCCTGGCGACGCAGAGCAACAGCCAGAGCAAACCAGGCATTCCAGAATTGGCTTTCCATGCCGGTTATTTCCTTTAATAACACAATGCTTTCTTCTTCTTCTCCGTCGCCCAGCAAACGGACTGCTTTTATAAATTTACCCCGGTTTCTGCTTTGCTCTTCAATGCTTATTCCCGATTCGATGCGGGATAAAAAATCCCGGGCTTCATCGGCGAAGCGTCTGGGGGGCGATAAATCCAGAGCTGTTTTCACATATCTTATTGCGGTAGATCGTTTTCCCATCTCGAAATAAATTTTAGCTGCATCATAATTTACCCTGGGGTCTTCAGGGCTGGCTTCCAGGGCCTGTTCAATCAGGCTGGTTACCTTGCCCTTCTGATCCGTCAGAAGGAAGAATATAGCCCTGGATGTTAAAAGACAGGGTTCATCGGGAAAAAACATCAGTGCATCTTTATAAGTGCTTTCCGCCTGTTCAATATCCCTAATTTCGGTCAATACCTGGGCTTTGTAAATTAAGGCTTCCTTTTTAAAAGGGATTTCACTCAATTCTTTATTAATAATTTCAAGGGCTTTATCGAATTTTTTATTGAAAATCAAAAGATAACTGTAATATTGATAAAAATTCGGATCCTTGCATTTCGCTTCCAGGGCTTTTTCAAAAAACTCCAGGGCCAATTTAATATTGCCCCGCTCCAGAAATTCTATTCCAATCCCGTAGGGAATTTTTCGAAATTCGGGTTTATCATTGAAGTGTTTGTGAAAAGTTTCTAACGCTTCTTCTTTTCTGCCCCTATCGATTAAAAACATCATTTTTAATTCCAGGGCTTTGTCATATACCGGATTAAAAACCAGAATCTTATCCAGTAAATCTACTCCCTTGTCTGCCTGTGAATTTCTGAACAGAATCCGGGCATATTCAAAAAGATAATCAGAAACCAAATTGCTGGAAGGGTCTTTTTCCAATGATATCAATAAGTATTACAGGTATTTACCG
>CAZSLZ010000095.1:0-13541 GCA_964607865.1 uncultured bacterium | reverse complement strand
CTGCTTTTCTGCATAACCTGAAAATAATCGTCCAACTTGCTGATATCTTTCTTTTTTAAACCTTTTATGATGCTGTCATATGAATCCAGCAAATCGTTTATGCGGTTCACATATTCTTCCTTGTAAACTGAATCGGATTCTTTAACCGGTATGAATTCTTTTTTGAAAACTGATAACTTTTCTTCGGTCCGGGCGTATAGATCTTCCAGAGCCAACCGGGCTGAGTTCATTTCCATTTTCAAGTGTGGAGGAATTCTGTCTTTCTTTGCGCCACTTTTCTTTTTAAGCAAAGAAAACCCAGCTATTTTTTTATCTCTGCGGGTTTTTTCTTTTTTTTTACTATTTTTCTTCTTTTTTGCCATTATCTCTGAATTTTTATTCTTAGAGCCTGAACATTATTAGTTTCACCGCTGGCGACCCCAAAAATCAGAACTATTTTACCCGGGGCAAGAAACTCGCTGCCAATTGGTTGTTCGGTCGTATAATCGGTAATTTTAGTGGTGTCCTTCAGTGAAACCGTATAAACCGTAGAGTTATTCAGATCCTGAGCATAAACCGTATCGGATGAAGAATCAAACTGCCGGACCCTGGCCTGAATATTGACCATTCTTTTGGTAGCTTCATCCTGTTTTGGTTTTGCCGCCCAGTTGGCCTGTCCCGGAGTAATGGATGTGGCATGAGAACCGGAAATATTGGTATCCTTGGTGGTGGTTTTGGCAGGATCTGAAGTAACAGGCCCGGTATCATAAGTTGCCGTTCCCGTAGAAGTATTGGCCATAGAGCCTGCATTGGCATTATTATTGTTACCGCCTCCCGAGATTGCGTCCCCTATGGCAGGGCTGCCCCATGGGGAAGGTGCTGCGGTCATAGTGCCCAGCGCAGGAGATTCCGAAGGCCAGGTCTGTTTTATGGCATTGGGATAAATACCCGTTGCTGCAGGAGCCATACTTGCGGACGCTGCCCCCGCAGAAGTCATATAACCTCCGCTTTTGGGCTGATGAACCGGAACGATAGTTTTGCTGGCAGTATATTGCTTGGCAGAATAACTGTCCATGATAATTTCAGCCAGCCAGGGAGTTTCATTTATTGGGTTTTTGATTTTTACAACAATATATTCGCCAATTCTGAAACTTGAAAGAATTGCAGGTTGGTTAAGCTTATAAGCTTTGGCTCCCGGAGCCAGCACTACCTTTTTTTCTGTGCCCTTCTGAAGTTTGATATAAATTGCCCTCTGCCCCGGCGCCACTTTTGTAATGGTGCCCCCTACCTGGGCGGTGGCATGGGCAAAAACAGTACTCAAAAATAAAAGAGCCAGAACATAACTGGTTAATTTTAAGAATCTTTTCAATTTCAACACTCCCCGGCATTGCCTGTTATAATATTATACTTAAAATATAATATTTTATTCCGTTAATTTAATTATACAGCGTATATTGTTTTTTATCAACTTTGTAACAAAAAGTTAACTTTTTTTTCTTGAATACCCTGTAATAATATTGGTAAAATAGTTATGCAATTTGTTGCAAGGAGAATAGCATGGAATTAAGAAGTGTTTCGCAGGATAACAAAACGGCAACCAATAAAGTTTATACATTTACCAGAAGTAAAAATAGCAAAGAGAAGGTTCATGCCGATCATTTTCAGGAAGCATCAGAAATAGACAGAGATAAGAATCATCATCTTTCAGATAAAGAAATAAAGAGTTATTTGCGTAAAAAAGAAATATTAAGAGATCCAAAACATGCCCAGGTCAATGAGCGAAAACTTATTAAGGAATATAAACTGACCCTGCAGAACAAGCCTCTCCCCCAGGTTAAGGAATACCATTCCTATCAGAGCCTGACCGATGACATGAAAGAACTGACCCAGAAACATCCCGATCTCTGCGATATGATATCTCTGGGAAAATCCCACGAGGGAAGGGATATTTGGGCTTTGAAGGTCTCCTCCAAAAAAAAAGGCAATGGGGAGCCTAAAAATGGAGTTTTAATAACAGGTGTTCATCACGCCAGAGAGTGGATTTCCCTGGAAGTGCCTTTCCATGCAGCAAAATCAATGCTTGAAAATTACAACAGCGATCCCGTTATGAAACAAAGGGTGGATAACGTTGAAACCTGGTTTGTGCCCATGGTTAACCCCGACGGCTATGAACACAGCAGAATCAGCAACCCCTGGTGGAGAAAAAACCGCCAGCCCATAACATACACAGCTTGCGATGTTAACAAAAATGGAAATATCGCCTGCCAGCTGGGAGATATGCCCGCCGGGCAGAAGGGGGAACCCCTGGGAACAGGTGTAGATTTAAACCGCAATTACTGGGATGGCAACCCCGATCACCTTCACCTTTACCGTCCTGCCGGCGACGATCCCTGTTCTGCATCATGGTTTGACGACCAGGGAGCTTCCGACCGCATCGCTTCAGATACCTACAGAGGCCCGGAAGGCGGCAGGGAAAAAGAAGTAAAGGCGCTTATAGACTTCCAGCTCAAGAACAAGAACATCAAGGCAGCCATAGATTTTCATTCATATGGGCGAATGGTTCTATACCCCTGGGGAGCTACCCACGATGATGTAGAAAACGAAAATGATTATGTAAAAATCGGGCAGCGAATGGCCAATGTAATTTCCGATACTGATAACAGCGTTAAATATAAAGTGATGCAATCCGCAGATTTATATCCTGCCACCGGAAGTTCCGAAGATTTTCAGTATGTAAACGGAATTATGGGTTTCACCCTGGAATTATCCGACAGTTTCGCACCCGATGAAAAAGACATTGAACCCACCTGCCGCAGGTTACTGGGAGCCCAGATGTGCCTGGTGGATCATGTCATGGAAAACGGCGATAATATGAGGTTGGAAACCCCAAAAAATTAATTTTTAACACAATATGAAATTTCATTTGCCAGGTTTTTTAACCTGGCATTTTACAATGAATGAATAGGCCTGAAACTAAAAACTACAGAATTATTAAAAATTAAGGCATTAGATATGCAAAGAAACTTAAAACTACATATTATACTACTCCTTCTCATAATGCTCAACAGCACAGTTTTTAGCGAGGAAACCATAAATTTCAGGAATTTACATAAAAATTCAGAATCGGTGAAGACTTATTCGGGCAAGACCATCAAATGGGAAGGAACCCTGAAAGAACTGGTTTCCAACCAGGCATTTTTTGATTATCGAATCGAACTAAGTTCCGGCGAAACCATCAGGGTTTTATCCAACCAGGGTTTACAGGCTAATATGAAGGATTATCTTTCTTTTTCCGGTTTCATTATGATTGTGGATAATAAATTCTCCCATATAGTCCTGCAGGAATATAAAATTATGGAAAAACCCACACCCACCGGAATACCTACTCTGTTTTGCGGTAATTACCCAATGGATGCCGGGGATGAAAAAATCTATAAAACCCTCATCAACTGGATTTCCTACTACAACCGGGGAGTTCCCGAACAAAACAAGGCATTTATAGCTGAGAGAATAATAAAATACAGCAGGAAAAACCAGGTGGATCCCTACCTGGTTACCGCCTTGATGAGCGCTGAATCAGCCTTCAATATTTACGCCTGCTCTGTGGTGGGAGCCATAGGCCTGGGGCAGTTAATGCCCGGCACCGCGGCTATGCTGGGGGTGGATCCCCATGATCCGGAACAAAACATAGGTGGCTCGGTGCAATACTTAAGAATGATGCTGAACCGATGGAAAAACACTTCCACACCAGTGGCTTTCGCCCTGGCATCATATAATGCCGGCCCCGGAGCTGTGGAAAAATACAACGGCATACCTCCGTATCAGGAAACTATTGATTACGTAAATATTGTAACCCAACTGTACAATCAGCTCAACTCGGGCAAATTCTACAATTAAAATTTTTTAATTTTTATGCTAAAATATACTAATTCCTCAAAAAACTTCAACGATTGTTGAAAGAAAATTTATTGCGCTTGCGGCCCCAGTGACAGTTATAGCTGCTGCGGGCCAATTGAACCCCATGCGGAGTAAATGGGGAAACAAATAACTGGTTAGAATAAACACTGTTAATTAAATAAAGTCATCCTCAAGTTTATTTATAATTTTCAAAAACTTGCAGGATTTTGTTATATGTAAAAAGATATATTATAGTTATAATACTACAAACCGGGGATCAAATTGAACGACTACAATAGAAGCCTTAAAACCGTAATAATCTGCATATTTATTCTGGGAACCCTGATACTGGTTTTTCTTGGGCATAATGTGGATCTTTCCAGGGAAAACCTCATATTCATGGCAACATTTTCCATAATTGCCCTGGCTTTAATGAATAAGCCCATCGCCATCACCACATCATTACAATACAGCCTGGAAGACGTCATAGCGTATGCGGTAATTTTTCTGAAGGGCCCCTCCCAGGTGGTCTGGGTGTTTTTCATCTCTTCCATGATTCATGAAACTTATAAATTTTTCAGGGCATGGAAAACAAAAAAAGGGCAGATACGCCCCTTCGCTGTTGCAATAAACTTCAGCAACCCTTTCACACGAATAATTATAGCAGGCCTGGCGGGCATGGCTTTTGTAAATCTAAAAAACTGGCAATTCTTAAGCCAATATAACTCAAATATAAATTGGCAGTTGATTATTGCCCATATAGGTTGCATTCTGGTGTTCTTTCTTTCATCATCCCTGTTAGGCACGCTGTTGATAGCCTCCCGCTCGGGGCTCACATACAAAAACACCGTAAAGGTCTGGAAGGAATCCTGGTCTATGATTTCCCCCCATCTGTTAATGCTGGCGCCCCTGGGGATTCTTCTGGCACAACTATACACCAGGGTCCCGGCTGCCGCTTTATTGCTTCTGATCCCCATCTATATTATGCATACATCCATTGAATCTATCCGGGGAATATTAAAAGAGTCAATAAGTACTGTAGGTTTTATGGCAACGACACTGGACGAACGCGATGCATACACCTATGGGCATTCGGAACGGGTTTCCAGATATTCAGCTGCCTTGGCAGCCCGGTTGAACCTGCCTGCCCAGGAAGTGGAAAAAGTAAAAAATGCAGGGCTGATTCATGACCTGGGTAAAATTACCATTCCTGACAGTGTATTGAGAAAAGCTTCCCATCTTGACGATGTGGAATTTGATGTAATGAAAAGCCACACTCATGCCCCTATCATGCTGTTCAGGAGTTTCACCCTGCTTTCCAGGGTGGTTCCACTGCAGGCTGCAATGTATCATCACGAAAGATACGACGGTGAGGGGTATGTTTTCGGGCTTAAAGGGGAAGAAATCCCTCTGGTTTCGCGAATTCTTGCAGTAGCTGACACTTACGACGCCATAACTTCAGACCGGCCTTACAGAAAAAGGCTGCCCGAGGAAGAAGCCCGTGTTAGGATACAGGAAGCTTCGGGGACTCAACTGGATCCAAAAATTGTAGATATATTTATAGAAATGTCAAAAGAAAAAGAATTTGAGAAAATACGTGAGGAATATGAGGAAAGCCTGAAAAAAGAATAGATAAAAGAAGGTGCTAGAATGGGGATTAAGAAATGGTTGATTTGTTTATTTCTGGTGATTCTGGGTGTTTCAGGAAGGGTTTCTGCCGGGGAGCCTGATCGTTTTGTAAAAGATCGTTTTATATTTGTGGGAGAATTTCAGAAAAAACCCATAATAACCACGGTGGAATTTTCCAGGGGGTACACCGAGAAGGTCAGAAACAGGTATTCAGCAAAATTCAGGGGGCATTTTTTGTTTGCCGGCAAATGGCATCAATTAAAGAATTGTGTTTTTGAAGAATCTGCGGAGTTAAATTCTGAAAAACTTAAAAAAACCCCGGAATTTGAACCCTGCATTCTGGTATGGGATGAAGAGCAGAAAAAAGGGGCAATAAATTACGACCGGGAAGAAATATCATTTCTGCTTCAGTTCAAAGACCTGACAATTCTTGACAATGAGGGCCCGAGAGACTGTTTTAAAATACAAACAGGAACTGCTCAGGCATTTTTACTTTTCCAGGGAAAAAACATACCCGGTAAATTGTTCTATCAACGCTTTGATTTGAAGGATTATAATCCTTTCGTGAATAATTTCAACCATCTGAAGAGAAAAAACCTGCAACAGTTTTTTCTGGTCAGCGCTTCGGGAAACGCCTATATAATATGGAAAGAACTCGAAGGCAGTAAAATCAGGGGGCAGTGGATATGCCATGATAAATTCATAACCCTGGTTGAACAAGGGAAACCCCTGGTATCATCCAGAAGATTGGATCTGGAAATTTTAGCTACCAGAAGCGAAAATAACCCTGAATCCAAATTTCGTACCTATCCGGTAGCATGGAAGATTAATAAAAGCTTTTCTGAAATAGGAGAACTGGATTTTCTGCTTCGTAGTGAAGATTATTTTTATTGGTTCGGATATGGGTTATTTTCCGTTGAGGGTACTGTCAATAACGAAAAAGTATTCGGGCTGGCAGAGGTAATCAGGGGGAATTAAGTTTCGAAAGGACAGTGTATGAAAGAGAGTAGAGCTTTAATAAAACGGGAAAGTTTTATCAATTTTTTCATAGATTTCTTGAGAAAAAATGAGAAGCTGAGGCAGGCGATAACCAAAACCTACGGCCCCCAGGCTTATTCCTGGGAAATGGCTGAACTGGAGCGTTCCAGAGACCCCCTGTGCAAAATCAATCTGTTCCGGTTCATTAAAAGCTTATGTCCTGAAATATATATTGACAATGAAACCGAATTTGAAGACTTTATTAAATTGATAAAGCTTGCCCAGGACAAACGAACTCAAAACCAGTTGTTATTTTTATTAACTTTTTTCGAACCCAGGTTTTCAGTTAATTTTGCCCTGGATAATTTAATCGGGGGAAGCGGCGCCATTGACGAAATCAATTATTCCAACCGGGAAAACCTGATTGAAGTTTTAAGAAAATTCTCCTCGGAAGCTATCCCCTTTATTTTAAAACGGGCGCCCCTGGCCAACCCCGATTTGATTCAGCTTCTGGTCCCCTATTTTATTCATGTGGGTTCGGGCAGTTTTAAAACCCTGTTTAACCGACTGAAAGAACTTTATGAAACAGACGAGACAAAAATGATAGAACCTTTTGTGGATACCTGCCTGGAACCCAATCTGGTCCCCGTTAACTCTCATCCTTTTCTGATCAGGTTTTTCATAGTCCCCGGAATGGATAATTATCCGGACAAGGCAATGTATTTTTTAAGAAAGATTCTTTCCTGCCCTGAAATTGAAGCGGTTCTGGAACATAAACAAACCCTGACGAACCATATCTTCAAATGTTTTGAAAAGGGAAATGAAAAAGATGTTGAAGTCTGCCTGGATTTCATAGAGCGTTTTCCCATCCGGGAATCATCAAAATATATTAAAACACTGCTGGATCGTTTTCCTCATAAAAAACTTCACATATTGTCCAGTTTCAATAGTTTCAAATCTGAATCGGTTATGAATTATTATATGGAAGATTATGAAAACTCCAGCTCCGGGGAAAAAGAAGTTATGATAAGGTATCTAATTGCCCGGCCCAGGGAAGACACCATGAAATTTCTTGAGAAAAAATATTTCCAGGGTAATAAGGAAGACAGGAAACTCATTCTTCAAAACTTATGGTTATCTGCCCGGCCCGAGGGAAAAGAATGGGTTCGCCATGCCTTTTCTTCTGGCGATGTGGAGCTGATCAGCTCTGCCATAGAAAAACTGCACTATCTGGGCACATTCTTTGATGAAAAAGAATTCAACCAGTTCATTTTAAAGGCCCATAATCTGGGTATAGTTATTAACAGGGGAATCTTAAACCCTCTGAGCCATCTGCTTAACGAGGACCTCTGCACTTCAGTCCTCAATTCCATGGAAAACCATTTTGATTTCATTGAAAACGACAGGCTGTCCTTCGCCGGATATTTCACCAACCCTCAAACCTATCCGGTTATTGAAACCTATATGGATAAACCCGAAACCCAGCCCCAGGCAATTATAGCAAGCCTGGCATCCAGAAATAAAAAAGCTGTGGATAAAATCACCGGGTTTTATAATGAATACAACCTGGAATTTCAGGATTTTATCATTGATAATATTTCCAAGTTTCAGGATTACCGTTTTCTGGAAGTAATAGAAGCAGAAGCATATAAATATTACAGGAAAGTTGATTCATTCACCCCCGGCGACGGCTTCATTGTTGCTCTTTCCAGGAAAGAAGGTTTCGACATCCTGCAGGAATTACATGAACGAAACTGCCAGCGGTCGGTTCAGTTTATGCTGGAGATAAGCAGATATGGCGGAAAAAAGGCACTTCCAATTTTGGAAGATATGGAAAAAGAACAGAAAATAATGGAAGTTCCCCGCAAAAGGGCCGGGCTTCATCTGGCAAAATATATTGCCGGCAACAGGGAAAACCTGGAAGAACTGCTGAGCTACTTTAATGATGAATACCTGGGAAGTTATCTGATTTACCTTTTATATGATACAGCCAAACGGGCAGATACAGTTCTGCTGCCCCAGCTGGACAGCTATGAAACCGTTGACTTTGAGCCCTTTGTGGAATCTCTGTTTAATGAAATGAATAAATATTATCCCTGGGATCCGATATTTGATCAGATCCTTGAAATAATCAGCCGGGGTGTGACCGATAAACATGCATTAAAATTGAACAGGCACCTGGTAGGAAGTTTTGTTGAAATCGAAATGCCAATTTTGAAAGCCATGGAAAGACTGGCCCACCCCGACAACCGGGAAGTTTTACAGGATACCCTGCAACTGCTGAATACTATAAGCGCTCAGAATATAATTAACTTACGGGAAATTATTTTCCGCATATCCCTGTTGCTGCACAAACTGGGAGATTCAGATTCTTATACCCGTTTAAGAAGTTTTTACCGGGCAAGGTTGTTCCGTTACTTAAAGGATCCGATGCGGTTTGTTAACATCCCTCTGTTTTTCCCAAATTTAAAGGATATTCTTGATGAAAAGGATCGAACAGAAATTTTTTTGAATTATTATGGAAAATTTCTGGCAAACCCCGGAGAACTGAGAAATACCGAAGAAGCATTACTCAGAATGATAGAAGGAATTCAAGATCACCGTTTTATTGGTTTAATCATAAAAAATTTGAGACTCTGCCAGGCAGATGTGGATTTAATACCCGCTCTGCAAAGGCTGAAAGAGCTTACCGGCAGAACTTACGGAATAGACTATGAAAAATGGAACGAATATTTAGAACAAAACAGGTAGGTGCACCAGATGAAAAATACTGAAGAAATTTTTAAAATACTATCTCAGGAAAAGAAAGACTTGAAACCATCCCATAAATACAAAACAGCCCAGGAGGCGCTGCTGAGTGCCCGTCATTTTTTCCGCTGGGCAAGAAAAAATGACTTGAAGACCTTGGACCAGATAGTAGAAGCATTTGAAAAGAAAAAAGTACCCGAAGCCCAGTTGCAGCATTTCGGCACAGCTTACCTTATGCACGAACTATATGACACCGATGAAGAGGTTATAGAATCTTTAAAATATATAAACGGTAAATTCGAGGAAAAAAACGGAAAGAAAATTCTGGAGAATATAGAACCTCCCAAAGTGGAGAGAAGAGTCTTGAAAAACATTGCATCCACTTGGCAGGATGCCATAGACCATCTGGAAACACGAACCGAGATGCTGGAAAAAACCAGCAACTGGATGTGGATAGCTATTGTGGCATTGCTGATAATCAACCTGGGGCTGGTTTATCTTGGACACTATGAAATTCTCTTACTGATGGTGGCGCCTGAGTTATATGCCGAGGTTGAACTTCTGGGAAACCTGGGGCCGTATTTTGTAGCAATCCTGTTTTTTATCATACCCAGCTTCGTCCTGGTATATATCAACAGGCATAAAATCAAGGAACATTCCCGAAAAGCCAATGAGTACCCCCAGGAAATTCAGGAAATGATGGAGTCCTTTAAGGAGTTCAAAAAATATATGGAAGAAAAAAATATCCAGGTAAAATCTGATTCGGGTTCTGAAGAAAAATAAACCTGTTCTTAAATCATAAAATTCCAGTTGCCAAAAATTGAAAGATATAAAAAAAGCCAGGATCGATGCCTTGGCTTTATGTTAATTCCCAAAAAACTTCAATGATTGTTGAAAAAAAACGAAATCTACACAAAAACTGTCATCACGAGCATCAGCAGGATGCGTGGCGATCTCTGTACCACCCAGGTAAATGGCCATGGAACCAACCCGATCTAAATTGAGATTGCCACGCCTCTTCGAGGCACGCAATGACAACATAACGGACTATGGAAATTTAACAGGCTTTTAGAAAACAAATATGTTATATCCTTATAAACTCAATCTATTTTTCTTATATCTCCATTGCCAGGAATTATCCCCTCGAAAACCAGTTTTCTTCAGTAATTTCCTGCATCGGTAGTGTTTATCTCGTTGCTTTGACGCCACATGGCAGAGGTAAAACCTTCCCTGTTTATTTCGTTCGTTCTGAACATCTACGGGAAAGGAAATCATGATTAATGAACTTAAAAGTAAAATTTAATTGACTTGAGGAGATATTTTGTTTTATAATTAAGAAAAAATGAGAGGGATAATCATGAAACTTTTGGACAGCATCGGCCAAGTTTCTGTAAACTCACACAGCCCAGTTACAGCAAAGAAACCTGGAAACGTCATTGAAAATCAGGATAAAGTGGAGATAGGGGGTAAAAGTAAAGAAAAACCTTTAAAAGAAACCCTTATGCAAAAATTTGTCAAGGGCATATCCTTGAGGTTTCCCACTGTAACCCCCAGGTTACCCAAAGAAGAGCAGAAAAAAATCCTGGAGCTTATCAAACCAGGAGATATTATAATAGAAACCAATGATGGTTTTCCTATTGGCCGGGTGTTACAGAAAGCCACCACCGGCAGTGACTATACTCATGCGGCGATGTATGTGGGAAACGGCAAATACATTGAAGCTACGCCTGTTCATGATGGCAAAAGCGGTGTATTGAAGAGTGATTTTAAAGACCTGTTGAATCATCGAATTCATATTGAAGTAATTCGCCCCGACTATAAAACCAGCGAAGACCGCCAGGCAGCTATTGATTACGTGGAGTCCAGGGTTGGCCAGAAATATGATTATGTATTTGACGCTAATGAGGACAAGAAACTTTATTGCGCCGAGTTGGTTTATCATGCCCTTTCCAATATGCCCAACCCCATAAAAGTGCCCACCGACGAAGTTCTGGGGCAGAAAAGCGTGGGGGTAAATTCCATGCAGCAGATACCCGGCGCCCAGAAGATTTATTCTACGGGCAGCAGCGTCCCAAGAGCGGTTCTGAATGCGTTTCCCACCTCGGTGGGAGCGGTTGTCGGAGGAATAGCCGGGGGGGTGGTTGCCGGGCCTCTGGGAGCGGTAGCAGGCTCGCTGATTGGAGCCGTTAATGTAATGCTGATTGGCAACAAGATGCAAACAGGAAAGTTTTCGTTATATCCCGATTATATACCAAAAAAATAAAAGGAGTAAATAAATTGATGGAACAGAAATTGATGGAAATTGCGTTGACCAGAATGGAAGGGTTGACAGTAGAAGACATTCGGCTGGGGTTGGGATACACTGCAGTAAAAAATTCGGCAGGCGGAACAGGGCTTGCCTATACATTGCGGGGAAGGCTGCCCAGCCATTGTGGCCTGAACCCACTGGCAGGATCTATGATTGGAATGGGCCTGGAAGAAGCTGCCAGAAAGTTTATTGACCCCAGAAATGTCATCAATGCATCTATTGGACTGGCAGCTGTTAATTCGGTGTTGAATAACGATGTAACCGGTTACAGTACCGGGGATATTACAAACATACTGGATGTAAAAAATACCGATTGGGTGGGGATGGTAGGCCATTTCAAACCGGTAGAAAACCAGTTGAAGAAGGTTACCCCCCATGTTTTTGTGGTGGATGACAAACAGGCCTACCTGGAAGAGGAAAAATACAATTCCTTTTATGAAATATTAAGCAAATGCCAGATAATTATTATAACCGCCACCACCCTGATTAATAAAACTTTGAATGATATACTCGGTCATACCGGAAAAGCCCGGAAAAAGGCTTTACTGGGGCCTTCTACACCTTTAAACCCCACGGTTTTCAAGAACACCGGCATAGATATTCTTTCAGGGATGATAGTTGAAAATTCCGATAAAGTTCTGGAAATTGTAAGCCAGGGTGGCGGAACCATGCTGTTTAAAAAGCATTGCCAAAAAATTAATATAAATATTAACTGATTTTTTTGAAATAACACTTGCAATGAAAAAGGAATTCTGATATAATACGTCTTGTTTCGGGGTGTAGCTCAGCTTGGTTAGAGCGCTAGCATGGGGGGCTAGAGGCCGACAGTTCGAATCTGTCCACTCCGATCCTAAAGAGCCGCTGATAAATCAGCGGCTCTTTTTAATTTAAAAAAAAAATTCTGGCAAAAAAAAGTGTTTTCC
Source organism: uncultured bacterium (assembly GCA_964607865.1). Classification (GTDB taxonomy): domain Bacteria; phylum Vulcanimicrobiota; class JAJTBE01; order JAJTBE01; family CAZSLZ01; genus CAZSLZ01. Next base: position 1,079 of record CAZSLZ010000095.1, on the reverse strand, counting down.
TGTTTTTCCGTTAATACAATAAAACAGGATAAGAGATTCCTGCGCATCTTTTCCAGACGCCCTGCAAATTTTTACTCCCCGTAATTTAGAATGTCATCATTAAACCGCCGGTTTATTGACTCCGGGGGCGGGCTTTGATGGCAAATTAAACACACTGAAGTGTAAAAATCATACAGGGTGAAAAATACCGTATGGAACTGGTGTTAACCGGAAAATCCTGAAGTTATGCATTTATAAAAAAATCCCCGCGCCGGTGTAACTTTTCAGGGTTGCTATAAAGACGAAAGGAGGATTGGATCCAATAAGCGGGGGAGCTGGCCAGTTTTGGCTGAGTGTTGCATATGTAATCTCAGTTATTTAAAATTTGTCTGTGGAGGTCAAATGAAAAAAATACTCTCAGGTTTACTATTTATTTCTATTATTACCCTTTGTGGATGTTCTTCATTCTCGACGGGTATGAACAACGAAGTTGAAGGCCATGGGGCTTTTCGGATGAAAGTCAACTGGCCCGGCAGCGAAAAATCAGAAGACGGGATTAAAATAATCCCCGGAAATGCAAGCACAATCCAAATTTCAATAACAGGCAGGGGGATCCCTGAAAACGAGCCGATCGTTACCAGTTTCAACAGGTCCACGTCCGAGTTTCTTATTGATGAAATCCCCGCCGGGAGCAAGGTGGCTGCCATCAAGGCTCTTGACGGTTCATCATCCATTCTTTCCCAGCGAAAAGAGACATTTATAATTGAGAATAACCGGACGGAAGATGCGGGCGATGTGTCTCTCGGCGTTGCCGTAATCAATGATGGAACCGGTGTTGTTTTTGAGCCGTCGGAGCTTGATGCTCCCGAAGGTTCTTCGGTTCCGTTTCAGAACTGGACAAGTGAAGATGTAAGAATTATTAATGTCGGCCAGGAATTTACATTGAGCGGCTATGGAACAAACGGCCTGGGGCAGTTCGTTTACGACGAGAAGAGCATTGGCGTCGCCAACAACGTAACAGCCAACATCGAAAACCATCCCGGGGCATCCTGCATAATACAAATGCCGCCAACCGATTTTGTCTATACAATGCATATCTA
>CAZSLZ010000094.1:0-13782 GCA_964607865.1 uncultured bacterium | reverse complement strand
CAGATATACCGGGGCGATCCAACAGATATCGGCGATGATATTTCCAGTGGTACTATTCAACCCGTGGCAACCCGCCAGGTGGAAATCCGTTTCCGCCCCAGGACGCCTTTCGAACATGCCCAGTTTTTCCAGAATCACCAGGCTTACGATTATGCGGGTAATGGCCCCCGGCCCAACAGCACCGACGGTACCAGCGCTGCAGTTTATATACCTGAAGAATACAAAGTCCGCGGAGACATCAGAATCGACGGCAACAGCGAATTTGCCACCGATACCGCAGGCAATATGAATTTCTGGGATGACGGAACTGGCTCAAAATTTTACGATACAGTGGAATTTAACGGCAGAGTAACCATAAATAAAAATGACAATGATTTTAAAGTTTCTGGAACCCAGGAGCAGATAAACGGAATGTTTAAAGGCGGAATCAAAAAAGGAGAGGGGTCCATGGGGCTGCCCAATGAAGAAAACTTTATGACCCTGCCACCGATAAATGAAACATGCACCATGTCTGAAGCCGATTATGGAATCGCTGCTACACTTGCCCAGGACAACGAAAAACAGCCTGGAGGTGTACAGGCGCTTTTCCGCTGCGGTGACAATGACGGATGGGACACAGCTGTGGGAGCTACCAAAGCGGCGCCCGCCGGAGAAGTAGGGCATAATGCCGCCGGTTCAGAAGAAATAAGTAAATGGAAATCCGAGCACGGCGCCTCAGATGCCGATAAACTCGATCAGGACATAGTTTCTGATGTGGAATTTGATGCCACCATGGGAAACGACAAACCCGGTTTTGCAAAATTCATTGTGGAATTCGACCAGAACGGAGATGTAACCGTAAAGAAAAGGTCAGCTTACACAAACCGGCAGGCAATACTGCTGGATAAAGTTAAACCGGAAAAATTCCCCAACGGAATATTGTACTTTGAAGGCGGTAACGTAGAGATCAAGTATTACCACGCCGAAACAAACGGCAGTTTTACCGCCGAAGCCGACCGCACTGCAGCCCAGAGAAGACAGGACGCAGTAGTTAAAGCGCCTATAACTGTGGTTGCAGCTGAACATCCTGTCCGGCAGCCTTTTGCTTTCAAGGTAAAAACCAAGAATGGAAAAACCTATACCCAGTATGCAGATAAAACCCTGAACAAACAATTAATTGATGGGGATATTTCTCCGTTGACGGGAACAACTGCTCCTCCCACTGGCAGTGACACTCCGGGAAAAGTTCAATTGGTGCCCGGCGATAAAATAACAGATGTAGAACCGGTTTATTCAGAAACCAACCCCAGCAGCAGTTTGTATGTAGGCAACACCCATAGTCTTTTCGAGGCCGGAAATGCAGACCTGTTTAAGATTGATGACGGCGATACCGACCCCAGCAACGATAAATTCAACAATTTACCGGTCAAAGATTCCAATGGTAACTGGAAATTCCCCGGAGAAAAATACCTGGTTAATAAAGACACAAAAGATGAGCTTATCTCAAATGAAAACGATATTGGCACTTTTGGTATTGACGATACCCTGGAGGGAAATGCCATAATTGGAAGCGATATAGAATACGATAATAACGAAGCCTGCCTGGGTGTGGTAGCCAAAAACTGGGTTCTGTTGAACCCCGATGAAATGAAGAACCACGACCCTAATGTTGGTGTGCCGACCGATGATGATAAAACTCTTGATGTAAGAGCAGTATTGATGAGTTTTGATCATTCCATTCAACTGGATGATGAAAACCTTGCCCATAAAAGCTCTCATTACAAAGATGCAGATTTCAAGGATATCTATGACCCCCCCAAAAATATGACATTTAATTTTGAAGGATCCATGATCAGCGAGTTTTCAGACGTGGAAGGTAAAACTGATGGAACCGGATACACAAAACAGAATTTCAGCTGGGATTCAAACCTGAAACATGTTTTGCCACCCAGCTTCCCCACCTGGGACTTTGTCCAGATTGGACAGAACAACCCCGCAGCTTTATTGGAATTCGTGGTTTTATCCTACGATGATAACGCAGGTAGCAAAAATCTGCGATAATTATCTTGAATACAAAAAACGCCCTTTTCAAAGGGCGTTTTTTTATTAAAAATTTAAAATAATTAATTACTGATGAAACAGGTTTTTCTTTTTGTTATAATTAATAATTAAACAATAGAATTCCATTTTAACCTTCTTTGGAGGAAACTGATGAAAAGTAGTTTTAAACTGATTATACTCATAATTTTAGTTGTTCTTGCCACAGCTATTCCCAGCCTGGCTGGGGAAACCCAGGTACAGGAGAAAAACGATAAAACCTCGGCAGATATAACGAAAACTGAGTTGAACAGTGAGACTTTTCATCAGGAATTCATCTGGGACGAGGAAGCAGGCTCCTTTAAGGTAATTAACTTTTATTCTGTTGACGAATTAGAAAACCATCTGGAGCAAATCCAGAAAATAATGGAAAGGGAAGCCAGGAAAGATCAAAAAATTGTAGGTAAACCAGAAGAGTATAAATATTATGATGGAGAAAGCTGGAAAACAGAACCAGATATTACCCGGTATGAAGGTTGGGATTTTAATTCTGAAGCCATAGTTCATCGTTATGATAAACCAGTATATTTGGAAGAAAATGAAAATAAGACTGAAAGTAAAGAGGAAGAGAAATACATTACTTCTTATAAGCCCATATTGGAAGTGTTCTTTTCCAGAAACAACTGGAAAATGATAGTGGAAAGCAGTTATTTTCAAAAAGAAAGCAGGGTAGAAATCAAATCATCCGATGGTTTGTTTTCTTATTTACTCACCCCTGCAAATTTTGTTGAAAGTGCTCCCCGCCCCGATTCAGAACAGATACCGGGTTCCATGATCCTGGAGTTGGGTGAATATACCATTTCCTTAAACGCAAGACAGACCGATTTTGAAGAAAGCTTCATTGATTCAATAAGAATCAACGGGCCAAACAATTATTACCTGATATTTCAGAACCATCAGGCCAGGGTAAAAGGCGGGCTGCCACAGGAATAAACTGGTTTTTCCCAGCTTTTCATTTAAAAAATACAGCAAACAACAGGAATTCTTTTTAACTTCTTTGGGTTGAATAATCATAAGATTAAATTTTGATTGAGGTTCGACTGATGTGGAAAAAACTGCAGCAGAATAAAATTTTCAGATTCATAGTTTCAATTATTGTCTGTCAACTTGCGGGAATATTGGGAAGCATTGCCACAATACCCAATGTGAAAAGTTGGTACCAGTTTCTACAAAAACCCGGGTTAACTCCTCCCAATGAAATTTTCGGGCCGGTATGGACCACACTTTATTTTCTCATGGGCATTTCGTTATATCTTGTATGGCAAAGCCCGGTAAGCAAAGACAAAAAGAAAATTCCCCTGGTTATATTTTTCGTACAACTTGTAATGAATACAATATGGTCGTTTCTATTCTTCGGAATGCATGAGTTGTTTTTTTCGTTTGTATGGATAATACTACTCTGGTTGGTTATAGTAATTAACATTATCTATTTCTGGAAAGTATCCAGAATTGCAGGGGGTTTACTGATTCCCTATATTTTATGGGTGAGTTTTGCATCATATCTGAATTTTTCCATATGGCAACTGAACTGACAGTCAATGCTTTTTTCTATTCCTCCTTTTATGCTTCTGCTTATATTCCCGTTTGAGTTCATGAAGTTCGTCCATTAATTCCCGGTTCGATTTAAGTGTTTCCATCAGCTCATTTTCAAAAGACCGGGAAGTTATAATATTCACGCCATTTTTTCTGGCTGCGTCTTTAATTTCCTTATCGGATGTAACCACAGAACCTTTAATGTGATGCTTCTGCATTTGTTCAATAATCCAGTCATCGGCGGTTATGCCTTTACCGGTAATAACTACTTCCAGGCCATCCCTGTTTTCGTGGCGGGTGTAAGGATGCCCGGATTTATAACCGTCAAATACCAGAATAACATTTTCCTCAACTTTTTTCGAATAAATTGAAATCAGCCGCTCCAGAAACCGGGCAGCTTTGCCGAAATTGAACCTGGCTACTGGGTTCAAAGTTCTGGTAGTCCACATTAAATTGTATGCATCAATAATAATATCCATTTTAAATATAAAATTATTTTTTGATATTGTAATCTAAGACAAAAAAAATACCCTTGCGGCAAAAGAAGGGTATTAATAAATTTTCAAGTTATTTATAGTATCTTGCTGCGCCTCTATAACGATTGGTATAATACTGCTGGCCCAGGCTGTTCACTCTTACCGCGCCTCTGCTGGAAGCATGAATGAACTGGTTGTTTCCGATGTAAATTCCCACATGGCTGATTCCGGCGGTGTAAGTTTCGAAAAACACCAGATCTCCGGGGCGAAGGTTTTTCTTGGATACGGGTGTTCCTGCATAATACTGGTGGTGAGCCATCCGTGGGGTCTTGATTCCGTTTTCACGATAGACATACTGAATAAAACCGGAGCAATCAAAACCGCTGGGGGTGGATCCTCCAAATATGTAAGGCACGCCTTTGTATTTGAAAGCTGTTTTAACGATGGAATTTCCCCGCGCCAAACCTCTGCTGGAAAGATTGTGGTATTTGCTCTTATAATTATTTCCCTTGTTGGAAGCAACCTGAACCTTGGGTTTATGCAGGGGAACCTTTATGGTTTTTCCGTCCACTGTCATCTGGTTAATTGCCTGTTCTGCTGCAGGGTTGTAGGAACCATGGACCACCAGGGTATGGGTTTCGGTAGTCCCCACTTCTACGGGGATTGCGTCGTCCTCGACGTTGGGAATTGCCAGGGACATGCCCTGTTTAAGGCTTTTTTCGTTTTTCAATTCGGGGTTGCCTGCCAGAATAGCTTCCATGGAAACTCCATGTTGTTTGGAAATACTCCAGAGAGTATCTCCCTTCTTAACGGTATATATTAAGGTCGATTCTGCCAGGGCCTGGGTTACGGTTATTGCCACTACTAACAGTATTACTGTTAAAATAAGGCTTTTTCTCACAATAAACTCCTCCTGTGGCTAACATTAAAATTCAGTTACAACTTTGTAATCACTCTGTAACCAAAATTCTCTCTTTATAGAGTTTATCCTTTTTTTATACCATTCCAAACCATATTATTGTGTTAAGATAATGTTAACACCTGACAATCTTTATATTTGAACCTGTGTTCTTAAAAATTCCTCAGCAGTTTCCTGAAGGTTGGAATATGTCTGGAAATTAAGCCTCAATGCCTGATTCAACCTGTTATTGGCATCAACAGCCATGGCAATGCCATGATTCAAATGAAGGGGATTTCGGTCATCGAGATATAAATACATCTCTTTAATAGCTTCAAGATATAGTTTAATTCCCCCTATACCTGAGTTCATTTCTTCTTTAATTTCCTCCCTGAAATCATCAGGTATATCAACCTGTCCTATTTCATCCATTACTTTTCGGAAGCGAAATTCCATTTTTTCTAACAGATCCCTGAATTTACCCGAGGAAATTTCTCTGTTTTTCAAACTTTCCACAGCTTCCATCAACTGTTTTAAACCTTCATCCAGAACCGGAGGAGAAGCGGCCCTGTCGGGGAATTTCTCCCTGCATTTTACGCAACGGGTTGAGCCGGGTTCATTTAATTTTCCGCATTTTGAACATAACATAATACTCCCCCTATTTTACGAATTTTTTCATGGGTTCAAAAAGATGCTCATCAATTCCCACATTTACGGATAAAGCCTTATAAACCACCATACGAGTGGCTTTTCCCTCCTGTTTCATTTCTATAACAAAAGGAAACCATCGTCCGTCCTTAAGTTTCTTAAAATCTTTATAATAACATTCTCTGGTTTCTTTCTTTTCGGGATTTTTAGGATCAATTGTAACGATTTCCATCTTTAGAGGCACTTTTTTTATTGGATCTACATATATAATTTGAACTTCTTTTGTAGATTCATCAGTAATCTCAATTTTAATGGCGTCCACATTTTTTATCTTTTCCTTGCCCATAACCTTGAAGGTCCTATCACTTTCCTGTGGATAAATCTGAATATTGGGGGGCAGGTTCAGCGTAGCATAAGGTTCATCCGGGCCTTTTTTAACCGGGTACTGCCCGGCGGAAACATACATCCACCTTTGCACACCGTCTCTTATAATAGTAACCTGTTTACCATCCAGTGAACCTCCGGGATCCTGAATAACACTGTCTATTTTTAATTTATTGGGTTTCTTGAATATGATTTTATCCTTTGAAGATAAAGTCAGTTGGGTTTCACCCTTGCCTTCCATGGGAGTATAAACTTCCACATCTGCAACCAGGTCGTTTATAGGCAATTGGTTTCGCAGGGAATACATGCTGTCAACCATTCTTTTCAGCTCTATGTTGGTAGGACATACCGGGGTTATGAAAAGCAACAGAATAATCATGGCGATACAGATGTACAACAACTTTTTCAATTGAAATCAGCCTCCTGATAATATTCTACGAAAAAAAACAAGTTTTATTTCAATTTATATATTGTCAGGAAGGAGAAAATTTCCTTCACAAAGAATAAAAGCAAAGAAGTATAAGCCTATATTATTTTAGAAAACATGGAGGGAGGTCCCTTTTTTGATAGTTTGCACAAGATGTGGATCTGAAAATACTCAGGGACAGAAATATTGCAGTAACTGTAATGCGGTACTGCCTAATATTCCTCAAGCTGGCCAGATGGTTAAGGACCCAGACAAGGAAATGGGCCGTTACAACCAATTAAGAGAGGCCGTGGAAAAAATCAAATCCGGTGAATGGTCTATTGATGAGTATGCAGATTTTATTGAAAATATAGCTGAAGCCCTTGCTCAAAAGGAAACGGAAATCAGAGATATCGAGATTCCCGAAGAAGCATACGACGATTTCGCCGAAGAGTTGGAAGTTGGTTTCAATGGTATAGCTTTATATAACGAGGGTGTGTCACATATGATGTTGTACCTGGAAGATGAAAATGTGGAACACCTTGATTATGGGCTGGAATTGGCTTATCAGGGAAACGAACAGATTAATGAAGCTATGTGCATTAACCGCAGAAACCGCAGGAAACTGGAAGAAATGTATATTGATACATCCACAGTAATTTAATATAGAATTTGAGTTAAAATTAATAAAGAATCGCTATGGGGGTTCTTTTGTTTTTTACCAGGCAAAAATTATAAATAAAAAAGGCTGCTTTGAAAGCAGCCTTTTCTCATCATTTAACAACCTACTTGGTTTCTTCAGGTTTTTCTTCGGTCTTGGCTTCTTCGGGTTTAGTCTCTTCTTTGGTTTCTTCAGCAGGAGTTTCATCGATTACTTTTTCGCCTTCCACTGTTTCATCGATTACTTTTTCCTCGCCGTCTTCGGTTTTCATTACTGCAGGGCCCACTTTGTATTTCATTACCATTTTGTTTCCATCTTTTTCCTGGAATTCAATATGATAAGGGGCAGCTTCGAAAGGTTTGCCTTCGTTCATAAATACTATCATGCCATCTTTTTCACTGGCATCAGCAGGGTTAAATTCCTGGGTAACAATTGCTTCCTCGCCGCCTTCTTTGAAAAGATGCACAGTTAATACCTTGTCAGCAGGCATTTCTTCGCTTTTGGGAACCTTCACTGCTACTGCGGTTGCAGTTTCAGGAACAGCCATATCGGTAACTTCAACAAAATCAACTTCTTCAGGACTTTCCTTCTCGCTATAGAGTAAGGTTACACCCTTGAGATATTCTATGGTTGGGCCAGCTGCGGGTCCGCCGGGTCTTCCGGGGCCACGTCCGCCAGGTCTTCCGGGTCCCCGTCCGCCGGGTCCCCGTCCGCCGGGTCCAGGCCCACCAGGTCCGGGTCTTCCCGGAGGTGGGTTCTTGGGTTTGTTCTGGGTACAACCTGCCAGAAATGAAAGAGCGAAAACCAGAATAAGACATACCACTAAAACTTTCTTTTTCATAAAATCCTCCTCCTTGATATATACATAATATTTAATCTCGGATGATACCGAAATCTTTTCCTGGTTAAAACTGTCTTTTCGTCAGTTTTTATTAAATTCCTTTTTGTCGGGTTTATTTATTATCTTTCTTTATTTATAATACAAAGGGTAACTGAGAACTGATGAACAATAATATTAAGAGGTATGAATATGAACTTTTTCAGAGAGAAAAGAAACAGAATACATTTGATAATTACCCTGTGCGCTTTTGGTGTTTTCTGGCTGATTAATTTGCCGGCATTTGAAAACCTGCCCAGAGGAAAAATTTTTCTCATGAAACTTGCCAGCTACAATTATTTAATTGCCGGCCTGATTCTGATAAATCTATTTGTTTTATCAGTCAAAAAATTAGAAAGATATTCTCATATCACAATTTTTATTCTTACCCTGGGTTGGGGATACGCCCTGGCTGAATTGGCTTACAGAAGTTCAGTTCTGGTCGCGCCGGGCAACTGGGAAAGTTTTCTTACCCCAGCGGGCGTGCAGCATTTGAATCAATTCTTTTTACACAGAATTTTTCATGCCATTCCCCTTGGCTTTGTATTTCTTCTGTTTTTTCTGTTTCCGGAACAGCCTTATACCAATTTCATAAGAATTGGAAACCTGAGAACCAGAACCGGAATTATAAACCCTCAGAAAGAAGAAACCTGGGAAAAAATTCTGGTAAAATTCGCCATTCTGGTTTTCGCCGTCATTACAGTTATTTTTTTTATCAACCATTTAAACCAGGCTCCCATACAATTAATTCTTATACTGCTGGCCCCCATTTTTCTTTATGCTTTCTGGAATTGTTTTGTTGAGGAAAGCCTGTTCAGGGGGGTATTATTATCGGTTTTTTCTCAGGTATTTTCTGAAAGTGGGGCTAACTGGTTTCAGGCAATACTTTTCGCCCTGGTTCATTATGACCCGACAGCTTTAACCTTGAGCCTGATTAAAATAGGGTTATTCACCTTTCTAGGCTGGTTTTTCGGCAGAGCCACCCTGGAAACCAGGGGAATAGGAACCTCTTTTGTAATGCATACCCTGCTGGTTACAGGAATTGAGGTCAGGCTTCTGGTATAATTAAATTTAATCTAGACAGTTATCAACCTGTAAGTGAAATAGCACATGAAGTATAATCTTAAAAAACAGGAATAAGCAGTTGATATATACAATTATTATATACAGGTAAAGGTGAAATTATGGCAAACTTTTCAGATAGTTTTTTAAACCAGATAAATAAACCGGGCTTTGGCTCCATGGTTCGGGGTACAGGAAATCAAATCCCTGGACGGACGCCGGCTCAGACCCAGCAGACTCCTGCCCAGAATCAACCCGCTTCAGCCACGGGGGCCAGACAGGCGCAACAGTCAAAAACCGGCGCTGAAACTCAGGCCACACCCGATAAACCTGAGGTGGCAAACCGCCGTTTATCTGATAACGTGCGTTTTTCACCGGGAATGAATGCCCAGTTCAACGAACAACGGCAGAAAGCCATCAGGATAAGACATCACAGGGACAACATGGAACGTACTTTCTTGTCCTGCCTGCGAACCGAGCCTTCCATGGACGAACTGAGGCAGGCAGCCAAATTTGCCTCATCATCAATATGGGACATCCTGAAGAAACACCTCAAGGAAGGCGATGACGAGGAAATTCCAGCTTACTTCCTGGGCCTCCTGATGAAAATTCATTCAGAATATACTTTTGAGCACTCGGAAAGAGTCATGGACTGGACGGTTGAGCTTGGGGAGGAGCTGGGAATTGAAGACCAGCAGGAGTTGAAAAACCTGGCAAACGCCGCCTTCTTCAAGGACATTGGCCAGATAGGTTCGGCAATTACCGAGATAGACCCGGAAGCCCAATCCGGGCTGGGTGAATTTGTGGGAGATATGAAGCAATATCTGCGGGACTGCGGCAGTTTGCACGACATCGGCAAAATGCTTATTCCCTCTGAAATTATTGAAAAAACAGCTCCTCTGAACGATGAAGAATATGAAATAATTAAAACTCACCCTCTTATAGGAGTGGAAATTGTGAAGCCCTATCCTTCGCTCCACGGCGCCATTCCAGGTATCAGGCATCATCACGAGAAATATGATGGTACCGGCTATCCCGACAAGTTGAAAGGTGAAAATATCCCTCTGGCAGCCAGGCTTATCACAATTACCGATACTTTTGATGCCATGGTGGAAGACCGGCCCTATCGAAAAGCTCTATCCACCAGCGATGCGGTAAACGAGTTAATCAGGCTCAGAGGCAGGCAGTTTGATCCAAACCTGGTTTTTCCTTTTATCAGAATGCTCATAAGAAAAAGGTATGTAAAACCCGGCGAACTGGATATTGAACTGAAATTGAGAAATACCCTTGATAAGCAGAAGGAAAGGGAAGATGCCCTGGACCTGATGGAAAACTTTATGGAAATACTGGAAGATTACATCAGAGTAGATGGTTTTGTGGATGTGGCAAAACTGGAGGAACTGAGATTCCTGATAGATAGTTAATAACTCAAAGCCCCTTCTGAAGGGGCTTTTTCATTTCGTATGAATTAATAATAATAATTCGATTTCTGGAGTCAACTTATGCATACTAAAAAAGTAATGAAATTTGGGGGCAGCTCCCTGGCCAATGCCCAATGTTTTGAAACCGTTGCCAGGCTCATTGAAGAAAATCTCGACTCCAACCCCGTGGTGGTGGTTTCCGCCACAGGAACCCTGGATTATGGAATTAAAGTTACCGATTTATTGCTTCAGCTTGCCCGCAAGGCAATTAAAGAAGAAGAACTTCAGAAAGACCTGGAAATAATCAGGGATAAACATATTCACCTTATAACCGAACTGGAGCTTGACAATACAATTCTGAATGAAAAATTCGCTGAACTTGAAACCAATCTTGAAAACCTTAAGCAGCATCAAAACCATGGATTCAAAGCCCTGGATAAAATATCACGATTCGGTGAAATTTTTTCCTCAATAATACTTGCTTCATTTTTACAAAAGATCGGAATCGATTTTGAGGCTGTTGATCCTGTAAATTTTGGGTTTGTAACCAACGATGTTTTTGGTGATGCAGACATTCTGGAAGACAGTTACGAAAATATCGCCACCGCAATAATCGCCAATAAGAAACTTATTGTTTTTCCAGGTTTCATCGGTTATACCTCCGGGGGGGAACCAACAACCCTGGGAAGGGGCGGTTCCGATTACACCGCAGCAATAATCGGCGCAGCCCTGAAACGGGAAGTAGAAATCTGGACAGATGTTAATGGTATATATTCTATCAATCCTGGTTACCTTCCCCTGCAATTCAAGGAAATTGGCCACCCCTACCCCATACCCAGGCTTTCCTATGAAGAAGCATTCCAGATGGCCGCTTTCGGGTCCAGGGTTCTTAGTAAAAAAACCCTTCTGGCAGTCCAGCAGGCTGTATTGAAAGGCAAACATATAAGGCTCCGCATAAGAAACACTTTTAACCCAAGCCAACCCGGCACCCTTATAACCAGTGAAAGGGATTACTCGGGAAAACCCAGGGGTATAACATGCCTGGAGGGAACCCAGCTGTTTAATTTGTACCCCAGAACCTATAGCGAAGGACGAAAATTTATCCGGGAGTTGGAGGAAATAGAGGGAATTACTACGGTATTGGCATCAGAAACCTACGGCCGGCTTTCACTGGTTTTCGACAAATACCACCCGGCTTTCAGTGAAATTGAAAGCAAGTATCAAAGCCATATCAGCCGGGACCAGGTTCTTATAAAAATCGTGGGAGACGGGCTGGGGCAGAATTCCCGATACCTTTCGAAAATTCATAATTCTCTGGCTGGAGCTGAGAACCTGGAAAAATATGGAATGACAGTAGTTCATAAATCTCCCCAGCTGGTCACCGATAACTCCTATGAGTTTCTGGTAAAAAAACGGGGCCTGGAAGATGTATTATTAAAATTATATAAAGACACATTCATGGAAGACGTGGTTACGGTGGGGCTTTTGGGGTTTGGAACCGTGGGAAGCGGTGTAGTGGAATACTCCCAGAAGATGTATTCGCCGGAAAAAAGCGGTTTCCAGTTAAATTTCCCCTCGGCACTGGTGCGTAACCCCAGAAAAAAGAGAAGAATGGGTTTCCGTGGTAAATTCACCAGGGACATAAAGGAAATTCTGGGGAACCCCCTGGTGGATGTGGTAGTGGAGCTCCTGGGGGGTATTGAACCTGCCCGGGAATATGTTCTTGAAGCGCTGAAACAGGGCAAGCACGTTGTAACTGCAAACAAAGCCCTGCTTGCAGAACATGGCAGTGAAATTTTCCAGGCTGCGGACACATATCGGTGTAATATTGGTTTCGAGGCCAGCGTCTGCGCGGAAATTCCCATAATTGACGATTTTCTTACATTTCCCGGTTCCGGCGACATTCAGGGAATTGAGGGTATAGTTAACGGAACCAGCAATTATGTCCTGTCCCGGTTCGCCGAGGGCATGCCCATGGAAGAAGCTATCGGATTGGCCCAGCAAAAAGGTTTTGCCGAAGCGGATCCTACTATGGACGTGGAGGGCATCGACGCCGCCCAGAAATTATCCATTCTGGCTTCCATTCTTTTCAACCAGAAAATCGATTACAAGAAAATTCCCACCCGGGGCATTACCGGCCTTGAAACTGCCGACAACCAGGCATTTGAACGGTGGGGAATGCTTATAAAACACCTGGTAATAGCGAAGATAATAAATGACAAACTGATTCTGAACGTGGGGCCTGCGTTGATTGCCCCCACCCACCCCCTGGCTTCGGTTCGGGAAGAAAACAATGCCCTGTCGTTATATCTTAAAGGGCGGAGCGAACCCATTACCAAAATAGGTAAAGGCGCCGGAGCTATCCCGACTGCCCGTTCCGTGGTAAGGGATATTCTGGATGTATCCAGAAAAGCCAGGGCATACATGGTGGATGTTCCCGGTTATTTCAAAACCAAAGTGGAAAGAAAACCAGCTTCGGAGGGCGAAATAAAATCTTCATGGTATTTAAGGTTCACCACTGAGGATAACCCTGGAGTTATGGGTAGAATCGCCACAGTACTGGGTGATTTCCAACTGTCCATCAAACGGGTGTTGCAGGAAAAACCCGATGGGAGCAGAGCCTATGTAATCTTTGAACTTAAGGAATCAAAAAAATCGGATATGACAAAAGCCCTTAAAGAAATTTCCAACATGGAATTTATTCATGAATCCTTTTATTGCATGATACTGTAAAATTTTTAAATGATGTTGGCGGAGGCCGTATTGTTGGCTTTCAAAGTAAAAATGTCGCGATTGTTGAGGGAGAAGATGGCTTTGAGGTGCCGGTTATGATAACCGAATTGGTTAAGGTTGAGGGAGCTGTTGATTATGATAATACACCACGCACATTTACCCGTGAAAGCGACCAAAACAATAAAACACCTGAGAAAATACCAGAGCCCGAACACGAGCCCGAGATTATACCTGGTAATGATGAACCAAAGTTTTACATGGCTTTTTATCCTACCGACCAGCATAATCCTGTAGGTGGCGAAATTGAGATCTACTTTATTAATGATAATAATTTTTCGTTGTTATATCATTATGTCAACTTCGAAGGGGAGAAATATCAAACCATTGATGCAGCTACGCTTGAGCCCCATACCAAGAATTATATTTATTGGGTTAGCTTGTCTGATTTAATCAACCTGCCCAAATTTTTTTTCATGTTTTTACAGTTTGAGAAAGAATCGAAAACAATGAATTGCCCTTTTTATAAAGAAATTTTGGTTAATTCCGTGAAATTTTTTAAAGAAATGAGTTTTTGCGAAAATTATTTTTTTGATGGTAATGCCATTAT
>CAZSLZ010000093.1:0-13822 GCA_964607865.1 uncultured bacterium | reverse complement strand
CCCCAGGACCCCCTGTCAAGAACCCGGACTACTCCGCCGAATTCATGAATCTGGCTTAATTCTTCCTGGCGCTTGCCCTTATAGCCAATTCTGGTTTCCCAGCGATCTTCCATGCGGATATCCAGATAATCCACAGAAAGAGCAGAAACCGCATCTTTAAGTCTTTCTTCCATATTTATCCTCCAAAAAAATAAATTTTCTTCAATTTTATATAATAATTACCCGTATAACCTGATTACAATAATCAAAAACATCGGTTTTTAATTTCAATAAGATAAATATCCTGATAAAGAATATTACATAATGTATCTTTCTCCGGTTTCAGACAGGAAATTGATTTACAACCTTTATCCACCAATGAAAACACCCTGCAAGAGGGTGTATCATGGATTTAATCAAGAATATAAAAACTCCTGTCTTATTTTTAACTTATGAGTTAAAACTAAATCTTCAGTTTTTCCAATTGCTTTTTTACCGCATCCAGAGTAGGTTCAATTATAAAGGGTTTGCCCGCCACCTTCAGGGCGCTGTCCACATCTTTCAAGCCGTTTCCAGTAATTATGGCGACAACTTTTTCTCCGGGTTTTATTAATCCGGCCTCCCTGGCTTTTGCAACGCCTGCATAGGCGGTTGCGCCCGCAGGTTCAGAGAAAATTCCCTCACTGGCGCCCAGCTCTCTTATTGCATCCAGAATTTCCTTATCGGTTACCTGAACCGCATCGCCACCGGTTTCCAGAACAGTCCTTACCGCCATGTGGCCATCCCTGGGCAGGTCCACAGAAATAGAATCGGCAATGGTGGTAGCTTTAACCGGGGTAACTTCTATGGGTTTTCCTGGGTTTTCCCGGGCTTTTTTTACAGACAGGGCAATTGCATTGGAATTGGTGGATTGCACTACATAAACCTGGGGGATTTTTTCAATGAAACCCATAGCCTTGAGGTCTTTAAGCCCCTTGCCTATTCCGCTTATGATATTTCCGTCTCCCACGGACACGAAAATTTTATCAGGGGCTTTCCAGCCAAGTTGTTCGCATATTTCATAAGCGCAGGTCTTTTTGCCTTCACGGGTGAATGGGTTGTATCCGGTGTTCCGGTTTACCCAGTCAAATTCTTTTGAAACTTTCAGGCATAAATCAAAGGCATCATCATAAGTGCCGGTTACGGCAAAAAGTTTGGTGCCGAATATCAGCATTTGTGCCAGTTTGGCAGCGGGAGCCTTTTCCGGCACAAAAATAACTGCAGGCATGGAAACACTGGCGCAAAGGCAGGCCATGGAAGAACCGGCGTTTCCTGTGGATGCTCCGGTTATAATGGGAGCATTCATTTCCCTTGCATTCACCAGTGCCACCGATGAAGCTCTGTCCTTAAAGGATGCGCTGGGGTTTCTGCCATCGTCTTTTAAATATAAGTTTTCCAGCCCTAGTTTCCTGCCCAGCTTTCTTGATTTATAAAGGGGAGTCCAGCCAATCTGCAGGGGTGGAACCAGGTCCAGGTTCTTGATGGGCAAAAGGGGCGCATAACGCCATACCGAATAATCATTATTCTTTTCCAGATCATTTCTGGAAAAATTCTTTTTTATATAATCATAATCATAAATTATTTCCAGGTTTTCACCGGTTTTTTCATCCTGATACCGGATTTTCCCCGGCTCATAATCGTATTCATTACCTGACAGGACAGATTTATACCCCAAAATGTGCTTCATTTCTTGCCTCCTGATTATAATTAATTACAATTCTTTAAAGTTAATTATCTGTTTGCTTTTTCTTGTTTTTTCGTTTCCAGCACACCCGGTTACGGCCTTTCTTTTTGGCATTGTATAACTGGAAGTCGGCGCTTTCAACCAGAGATTCATAGTCATCGCCGTCAACAGGAAAAGAAGCTATTCCGCCACTGATGGTAATATTGAGTTTGCCGTCGCAGAAGGGAAACTCGGCAATGCTTTTTCGAAGACGCTGTGCCATGATTATGGCGCCCTCGGTGCTGGTATCGGGCAGAAGCATAATGAACTCCTCGCCTCCATATCGGGCAATAATGTCAACGTCTTCACGATAGCCCTTCTTGAAAAGCCCCGAAATTTCCCTTAAAACACGATCGCCCATAGGATGGCCATAGGTATCGTTTATATGCTTGAAATGATCTATATCCCACATAACAATGCTCAACACATTCTTATAACGTCTTGCCCTTTTTATCTCCTCGCGGCAACGCTGCTGGAAGTAACGGTTCACATAGACCCTGGTCAGGCCGTCCAGAATTGCCAGTTCGTAAAGCTGGGCGTTGGAAATGGCGTTGGCCATGAGAGGTGAAATTGTGGAAAGAAAGTCATAATCCCGTTTGTGAAATCCCTTGCCTATGTATTTTTCACCCAGGGCGAGGAACCCTATCAGTTTGGTTTTATAAATCATGGGAATTATGGTTTCAATTTCCAACCGTTCGAGTACTTCGGCGGCATCGGGAAATACTTCCCTGAATTTGGGCATATTGAAATCGGTAATAATTTCTCCCTCAAAGGTTTTTGACTTAAGCCATTCGGGCAGTTTTTCGGTAATGGTAATGGTTTCGAAGGGGCGGGGCCGGCGGGGATCAATATTTTTAGAAGCCCGCACCTGCATTTCTTCCTCGTTTTCGCTGGTTAAAAAAACCAGAGCCTGGTTGACGGTAAGCACTTCCACCAGAAGGTCTGCCATCATGGAGGTGAGTTCTTCCAGGTCCAGCATGGAAGAGAGGGCTTTTGCCACCTGATAGACTATGTAAAGGTCAAAATCCTTCCTGTCAATTTCCTTGGATTGTTGTTCCAACCTGTCCAGAACACTGGAATGGCGGGAAACCATGCCCACAATTCCACTGAATGCCCTTAACAATTTCAGGTCGCCATCGGTGTAGCCGGTTTGATCCGGGCATCCCAGAACCATTACCACACCGGTTTTATCGGGGCCGGAACGAAAAGATGATGCCATAGCTACCTTAAAATCTATCATTTGTGATATTTTCTGTAAAAACTCATCATCATCAAAGTTTGTACTGACATCCACCTGCACCGGGGTACCCCTGTCCAATACTTCCCTGAAAATACCTTCCTTCTTATAGGTAAAACTGTTCATCAGCTGGGGGTCTTTACCCACGGTCATGCGGGGAAAAAATTTTTCAGTATCCTTTTCCGAGAGAAAAATTGAAAGCACCTGACCACCCACAATTTCCAGAAAACTTGTGGTGAACTCGGTCAGAAATTCTGTATCTGACTCCAGAGGCTGGACCTTTTCCAACAGGTCCACAAAAAGTTTTTCCTTATCGACATAACCTGTATGGCCGGCATCCACTCTTTTGCAGTTATTTTTCCTGGATTTTGAAAATGTAATTTTTTCTTCGGGTAATTCCAACAATGTTTCACCAGATCTATTCTAAAAATTTCTCGTAAAAGATTCCATGTATAATATTCTTTATACTTACAACAATTTCATTTATTTCAAAATAATTAAAGGCAGCTTCCAGAATCAACAGCCCTGCAGGAATTATATCAGCTCTTCCGGGGTCGATAGCTAATACTTTTTTCCGATTAATTATGTCTAATTGGATTAATTTTTCAATTGTTTCTTTCAGTTTTTTCCGAGTTATCTTAAACTTGTGAATTCTTTCAGGTTCAAAACAATCCATCTTTTGAATATAACCGGCGGTGGTAGTCATGGTACCTCCCACACCAATTAACTTGACATTTTTTTTCAGCTTCCTGTCTTTCAGAGCACCTTTAAGTTTTTTTCTGATAAATTTTCTGGTTTCTTGAATTTCCGTTGACTCCGGGGGGTCATGAGCAAAAAACTTTTCTGTCAGGCTTACAGCGCCCATAGGAATTGTAACTTCCCATTCCTCAGCAGCAAATTCGGTACTTCCCCCGCCAATGTCCAGAATAATGACCGGATTATTATTCTCAAAATCCAGCAGAGCGCCTTTCCTGCTGGCACAGGCTTCTTCCCTGCCGGAAAGAATTTCCACAGTAAGCCCGGTATCCTTTTCAACCCGGCTTTTAAATTCCCCGGAATTTTCCGCAACCCTCAAGGCTTCGGTGGCTACAATGGCGATTTTTTCCGCTCCCAGAGCCAAACTCTGTTTCTCATAATCCTTAATTGCCCTGACAGTTCGTTCTATTGCCTGTGGCGTTAATATGCGGGTTCTGCCCATAGATTCACCCAGCCTGGTTATTTTGCGGGTATAGACAAGAGAAACCGGTTTATTGTTTTTAACTCCCGCAACCAATAACTTTACCGAGTTGGTCCCCACTTCAATAACCGATGCAGTAAAATCAAAAGCCATGGTTGGAGTTAATTCTCCTCCCTTGCATACCTTTTATAACCGGTTTCATCTGCTACCATGCTTAAACCGGCGCGGGTAATTATGAGGTCGTTGAGCCTTTCAACCTGGTGAATTTCATCGGTATATTCGTAATTACCCCTTTCAGTAAAAATCTTATATTTTCTTATGCTCAACCCGGCAATTACGGGTTCTTTAAAAATCAATAATTTATTAATTTTATTCCAGGGAACGAAAACATTTAAATCTTGCCTTTTAATTTCAATACCCTGTTCGCTGACGGTAAAAGCGATTTTACCCCGGTCTTTTGATAAATGGGAAACCACTTTTTTTATTATTATGGTGGCTGGGACCATGGTTGCAAGGACAAAGCCCGCTACCGGCAGGGTTACAACTCCCCCGGTAAGCAGCAATGCGGCGGTAGAAACAGACCCCCCGGAAATAACCAGAGGAAACCCATAGGATTTGACAGGATCACAAGCAAATGTAATGCCTCCAAAACCCGCCGTGGGCCTGGAAACAACTTCAGGTTCTTCGGGGTTCATTACGGCAGTATCGCTGCCATCTTTTTTCAGAGTCTCTTCTTCATCTCCGGGGCTTGAATCAACTTCCAATTCTTCTGTTTCCCCGGCATAAAGGTTGGGAACCAGTTTTCTTAATTCTCTTTTCATTTTTGAAGCTGACTGGTATCGTTTTTCCGGGTCAAGTTCCAGGGCTTGCATCACTACTTTGGAAATACTTTCACTCAGCCCGGGGTTCAGGGTATGGGGTTCCTTGAAAACAAACGGAGTGAGCCCGGGATCATGCCCGGTAAGAAGATAATGAAGAGTAGAGCCCAGGCTGTAAATATCGGAACGGGGGTCGGTCTGGGCGCGGCCGTGCTGTTCGGGAGGAGCGAAGCCTGGCGTGCCAATAATCATGGTATCTTTCAATTTACCGCCGGTAAAAAACCGGGCAATGCCGAAGTCCACTATGAATATTCTATTTTCTTCACCTACCATTATATTGGAAGGTTTCAGGTCACGGTAAATTATATCGTTGTCATGTAAAGATTGAAGAACATCGCAAATTTGCACTCCCCAGTCCAGAACCGTTTCCACGGGAATTGATTCTTTTCTTTCAAGAAGTTCATCCAGGGTAACCCCTTCTATGAATTCCATTACAAGATAGTTGCGATCTTTTTCCTCGAAATAATCGAAAACACGGGGTAAATTGGGATGCTTGATTCCTGCCAGTATCTGGGCTTCCTTTTTAAACTGCTCCAGAAATTCTTCCTTTTCTTCGTCGGGAAAAATATTTAACAGTTCTTTTAAAGCCCACCTGGAATTCAATTTTTCATCCTCCACCAGGTAAACATTGCTCATGCCCCCCGTCCCCAGAACTTTGACAATCCGGTAACGGCCGTTTAAAACTGTATCCGCCTCCAAAGGCCTGCTCATTAAAACACCCCGATTCTATTCAACCAATTCCCCTGCTTCTTTTTCTGTTTTCTGAGGCCCTTCTTCCAGGTCGCAGGATTCAGGATGAAATTCGTCTTCCAACGGCCCTATGGGAATATGGTCCTCCTTCAGCAATATCTTATAACTCCACACCAGGGAAACCAATATCAAAACCCAGAAAGTTATCATAAATATCCAACCGCTTGTCTGCATTATTCCTCACCCCCAGCTTCCTGGCACTTGTTTTCCATAGTCATATCCCTGGTGGAAATCCAGCAAATGATCAGAAACACTACAAAAAGTACTCCCCTGGTAATCCATCTATACAGAATTTCCTGCTCACTTATTCCCTTCATCATGAACCAGGATGCACCATTCTGAACCACCCAGCCTATCAGTATGATTCCGATAAAAACCGGGGTTATGTATGCCCCAATATATTTTACCCCGGTCCATAAATCTATTTTCGAACCCTGCATTAACGACTTCCAGGATTTATTTATACCAAAAACATGAACCCATATTACAACTTCCACTAAAGCCATAACCACCAGCCCCAGGGTGCCCGCCAGGGTATCCATTTCGTCCAGGGACCCCTTTCCAAAAATCGCCAGTTGAGCCAGCAGAAGTATCATCCCCATAGTCAGAAGGACAGCTTTTTTCCGGGTAAACCCCACAATTTCCTCAAAAAAAGCTACCACAATCTGCCCCATGGCAATTGAAGAGGTTATACCGGCGAAGAAAAGCAACAGGAACCATATAGCGCCGAAAATATGGCCCAGCGGTATTTTCCCGAATAGAAGAGGCATGGAAATAAAAGCAAAACCCAGGCTGGAAGAATCCGCCAGCTCCATGGTCCTGTGAATCCCAAAAAAGGCTACGGCCATAGGTATGGCTATTGAACTTCCAAGAATAACCTCGCAACCTTCATTAGTTAGGGCGGTTGCCAGGCCGGAAACCACCACGTCGTCACTCCTGTCAACATAAGAAGCATAACAGGCAATGGCTCCCATACCCAGAGAAAGGGTAAAAAATATCTGCCCCGCAGCTGCCACCCACACATTGAAATCCGCGAGTTTTCTCAAATCAGTCAGGTTCCACATAAACCCAAAGCCTTCCAGAATACTTCTGTCCGGGTGTGCCGGGTCGGGTGTCCCCAGTGTGAAAACTCTTATTACCAGAACTATGGCAAAAACGAAAAGCAGAGGCATAAGCACCTTGGCAACTTTTTCAATGCCCTTGGAAATACCCCGGTAAAGAATATAACCGTTGACCCCAACTGTAAAAAGAAAAATCACATAAGGAACATAACTTTTTATAGAAATATAAGAGTTAAAAAATTGTTCGGCCTGTGCCGGAGTCTGGTTTGCCCCCACATTTGCCAGTATTGAATGTATGGAATAACCGATAGTCCAGGATTCAATAAAACAGTAATAGGAAGCTATAACCAGGGGGATCCATATACCTATTGCACCCAGCCAGCGGAATAATTTGTTGTTTTTAATGAGAGCAAAAATACCGGTCATGGTGGCATGGCCCTTGCTGCCGCCGAATCTTCCCATTCCCCATTCCATAAACATGAGGGGCAACCCCAGTAACAAGAACGATATGGCATAGGGTATCATAAAAATAGACCCGCCGTGTTTGGCAGCCTGCATGGGAAAACGGATAAAATTACCAAGCCCCACCGCATTCCCAGCCATTGCAAGTACCAGGCCAAGCTTGCTTGCCCACTGGTCTCTTTTTCCCTGTTCGGGTTGTTCCAATATTTTTTCTTCCTTTTCTTCCATTTCAAACCCCTATCTTTGAAAAATAAACTTGAAAATTCGTATTCTTTAAAATCTGCCAATTGTCCTTTATGGGGGAATCTTTGAGAGCCTGAAAAATATTTTATAAAAATACAGGCAATTTACTTGATTTATTCTGTAAGATCATTATAATCAATTTTACATAGATAAAAAGAAAATCAGGAGCGAAATTATGAATCTGTTTATCATTGATAAAAACAAAGAGGACAGAGAAAAAATATCGGACGTTTTATCCAGAATTTATGGCGCTCTGGAATACAAGGAATTTGACACACCCATAGTTTTTTACGATTATATCCGCAATAATAATGAAAGAAATCTGGACATAATAATAACCGATCTGGCATTACAGGAGCCTTTCGACGGAATGGACCTGTATTTCAGGTTGAAAACTCTGAACAGGTCCTTTAGATTTATTCTGACTTATTTTAATTCAAAATTACTGGAGGAACGGGCGCAGAACCTGGGAACAGATGGCTGTTTCATAGACAAGGGAAGTCTTTTTTGCGGAGATATTGATATGATCAGAAACAATCTCATTCCTGCCGGCAGTTAGGTTTGCAGTAAGTATTATTCTTTTCCAAATTCAGAATTGAAGGAACCGGATCTGTTTCGTTGAATTATTTTGTCATGACTTATGTTGGAGTAATAGGGGCTGGAGAGTGCTCCGAAGAAACCGCGCGTCTTGCTTACGAAACCGGAGTTGAATTGGCCAGAAGAAAAGTTATTCTGGTATGCGGAGGCCTGGGCGGGGTTATGGAATATGCCTGTAAAGGCGCTGTGGAAAACGGCGGGACTACTATCGGCATTCTTCCCATGGGTGACCGGCTGGGCCAGAATCCTTACCTGACTTATTCTATACCCACAGGGCTGGGAGAAGCCAGAAACACCCTGGTAGTCAGGGCATGCCAGGCACTTATTGCGGTGGAAGGCAGTTTCGGGACTCTTTCCGAAATTGCTTTTGCATTGAAACTTGGAAGGCCGGTGATTGGTTTAAATACCTGGCAACTGGCAGACAGCCGGGGTAGGACCGCCCCTCTGATTTTAAGTGATAATCCTCAACAAGCTGTATTATTGGCGTTAAAGTCAATTCAATAAGTTGTTCTGAAATAAGGGTGAAAAAATGCCTACAACTAAAATGCCTCCTACATTCCAGGAAAAAGACCTTAATTATTATTTACGGATGATCCGAACTGATTATTCAAAATTGGAAGAGTTGCAACCTCAAAAAACAGGGGGTTCTTCACATGTAAAAAATGTGGTAATAGTGTTTACCTCGGATCATATCGGAAGCGATAAAAAAATGCTGGGTAAAAAATTACTTATGCATTTTTTACAGGCATTAATAAATGGAAACACAAAACCGAAGGCGATAATCTTGCTTAACGGCGGGGTTCAACTGGCATGCTCCAGCAACGAAACCATATCCAAACTTACCGTGTTAGAAGAGCAGGGCGCAAAAATCATGGCGTGCATTTCTTCATTACAGGAATACAGTTGCCTGGAAAAACTGAGTGTGGGGTTTGAAGCCAGTATGGAAGAAATATGCGAAACTATGATGAGCGCTTTAAAGGTAATTACTTTTTAACTGGAGGTAATTTTGGTTTCTATAGTCATACCTACCTATAACGAACGGGAAGGCATCGAGAAAGTAATTGAACGGATCAGCAAAACCCTCCATTTTGCCCGAAAAGAATACGAAATAATTGTAGTCGATGATAATTCCCCTGACGGAACCTGGCACCTGTGCCAGGAGCTCACTGAAAAATTTCCTTTGAGAGTTCTTCGCCGTACTGACAAAAAAGGTTTGTCTTCTGCTGTAATAGACGGATGGAAAATAGCCAGGGGTGATATTCTTGGAGTTATGGACGCCGACGGAAGCCATGATGAAAAAATTCTGCCTCATATGATTGAAGAAATAGAAGAAGGAAAAATAGACTTGGCTATAGGAAGCAGATATGTGCCCGGCGGAGGCACTAAAGACTGGCCCTGGTTCCGGGAGTTTACTTCCAAAACCGCTATTAAATTTGCCCGGCCTGTAACAAAACTCAAAGACGCCACCTCGGGTTACTGTGTATTTCGAAGAAACATTATAGAAGACGTGGAACTGGATCCCATCGGGTGGAAAATTGTACTGGAAGTCCAGGTCAAGGGCAATTATAAAAAGTATGAAGAATTTCCCATTGTTTTTAAAGACAGAGAAAAAGGAAAAAGTAAATTGAGCCAGGGGGCCATCATCAATTATTTACAGCATATCTGGAAATTGATGCAATGGATGAAGAAGCATAACCGTAAACCAAGATAATTTTTAAGGAGAGGCAATGAAATAACATATCTTTTATTACTTTTTATTTGTTTTTGCATTACATTTTTTTGTTATTAACCCGGCATATACTGAGGAAAAAACAGACCATAAAATTGAAAGGGTTTGCCCAGAAGGATCTTTCCATTACCCATCATTCAATAAAAATAGGTGAAGAGGAAATAAAATTTAAGGCAATAGCCGGCTATATGCCTCTAATTGACGAAAACGAAGAAATCATAGCCAAAATCTTTTTTATCAGTTACATTAAAGAGCCAGCTTCAGAAAAACGCCCGGTGACTTTCGCCTTCAACGGCGGCCCGGGGTCCCGGTCCCCATCGGTCTGGCTTCAATACGGAGCCCCCCGCGTCGAATAACAGGTTCAAACAAGAGACAAAAAATTTGTGCCGATAACTTGACATATACATAACATGACGCGCTTATAGTAAGTTATTCGTCATCGCGAGCATCCACAGGATGCGTAGCGATCTCTCCCCATTTGGAATGGGGGAATGTATTGTTCGCATTATAGCTGGGTGGAAAATGAAAAAGAACATGTTGCTCACAGACGCAAGGTAAGTGGGTATGGAAAACCCCTGGTGGGTGGGCATCCCATCCTTTTTATCAACTAAAAGTAAATGAAAGATATTTTTTTACAATTATTTAACAAATTTGCTATTCACAATTTTATTAATCTGGTTTATCATTATAATAGAAAAAGTTTGGAGTGTTAGTTATGAATCAGATATCAAACAATTTATCTTCAATACCTTTAAAAAGGTTACCCGGCAAACCCGGAACAAAAAAAGAATCATCACAGCCCGGCATACCTGGTGATAAAGTCGAGCTTGGCAAAAGCGGCG
This sequence comes from uncultured bacterium, assembly GCA_964607865.1. Taxonomy (GTDB): domain Bacteria; phylum Vulcanimicrobiota; class JAJTBE01; order JAJTBE01; family CAZSLZ01; genus CAZSLZ01. Next base: position 3,105 of record CAZSLZ010000093.1, on the reverse strand, counting down.
TTGGGCAGTCCAACCGGATGTTAAAACAAAGAATGGCCACCATAAAAAAGGAGGCCAAAAAAGGATATTTATTGGGGCTGGCAGGCATGGCCATGCTCACCATGACCCTGGCAACACCTCCCCTGGTGGGGGTAGGCCTTATGGCTGCAGGTACTATGGCACTTTACAAGGGTTGCCAGACCATGGTTGACAAGGTGGAGTTGGGCTGATTATATCAGCCCTGAAACAACTTTTTCGAGTGAAGTTTATATCCTCTCAAAACCCGTGAAAGGTCATGGGGATTTTTGGCAGTTTTCCAGAATTTGTCATAGCTTTCCTGGAAAGCCTGGTTTTTAAACAGAATTCCCTCTATGAGGCCATATGCCTGCCTGTATGCCAGGAAACCTTCATCCAATGCCCGTACAATATGGTTTGCAAGCAGAGATCGGTCATCATTTATTTCACGGAACCTTTTCTTATAACTTTTCTGTTTTCCATCCACCAGAATTATATTATAGTAGCCCCCCACGCCTATTTCATGTTCGGAAGCTGAGTTTACGCCGTGAATCAGGGCAATACTGCCTTCCACCGGGTCAATTCCACCCCGGCGTTCCTCCACAAGCCATTTTTCCGCATAACCGTATAGGGTGGGGTCCACCGAATGCCTGCCCGAGCCTTCAGCCATATAGCAGTTCTGTACCCGGTGCCAGTATCCGTCGCGAAAATCAAAATGATAAATCTGAAAACCCAGTTCATCATCGTATCCTGCCAGAAGCCCGGCATTTAAAAACACAAACCCGGCGGCTTCGGTTTCATGGCGCCAGACCATCATATCCAATACTTCTCTGATGGTATCAGAATCTTTAATGTCAAAGGTTTTACCCTCTCTTTCATATTTGGCCTCGATAAATTCGGGAATGGAAAAATTGTAGGTTCCTTTTACCTTTTCGCCAATACGGGAATGTTTAATTTCCACTACCACATCAAAACAGATTTTGCAGATTTGCTCCAGGTTCATGAAATTTTCCAGCGGTTTCCCGTGCTTATCGATTTCAGCCTGGTATATTTCCAGAAGCCTGTTTTCCAGCATTTCCTGAACAGTATCGCCCACAGAACATGTACCCGTGGACCCCAGAGCTGCCACCACGCCATATCTTTCGGCTATGGCAGTTGGAATGCAGCTTCTGACCTTTTCTCCCAGGTTTACTTTCATCTCAGCCACTGTGGTTATTGTTTCGTCACCTATTATAATTCCTGAATATTCATTAAAACGAAGAGCGTTGATTGATGTCATTTATTTCTCTCCTTTATCTAAGCTAAGGGGGCCGACGGGGCATCGAAGGGCCGGTATCCCATCAAGTGTTTTTTCAATTTTGCTTCATTTTTACTGGCCTTGAAAAGTTCAGCTTCCACTTCCTGCCAGTCATTTTTATCGATAATAAGAGCATTGACAAAGTCCATTGCCTTATCCCTGCCGATATAACCCAATCGGTATGCCTGGATAACCTCGGCGGCAAGATAAGAATTATGATCTACAATTTCCCTGGTCATCTCTTTAATGACCTCTTTTTTACCGTCAATTAAAAACAGATGTAAATAACCCCCGGCCTTGCTGTTATAATTGTATGACTCCACAAAAGCGTTCAACAGCAGAAACAAGCCTTCCCGGAAATCGAACCCTTTTCTTCTTTCTTCAAGTTGCATCAGGGAATTAATCTCGGCAAAAATCTTGGTACCCACTTCTTTTCCGGGGCCAATGGCATCGAAGGGATAGGCAAAATCCAGCCCCCTGCCCTCGTGATCTATATGATAAGCCCGAATTCCATTGGCTTTATCATAACCCATCACCAAACCCTCATTATTGAAAATTCTGCGAAAAGCATCCGCCTTCTGCTGATATTTAAGTATGCTTTTTGCTTCCTTCAATACAGCTTCCTGGTTAATCTTATACTCCTGGCCTTCGTAAGTGAATTTTTTCCGGTTCATCTCATCACGGTCAAAACCCAGCAGGTATCGAAGCTTATCATTAATCATGCGGCCATGAACCTGTTGATAAATCTCCTGAACCATCCTGCTGGTTCTGTCCAGGTTTCCAATATTGCCGTCTTTTTCCATAAGTTTTCTTGCTTTTCTTACAACTTCAAAATGAAGTGAAGGAAAGCCCAGCCCGGCATAAACTGCAGCAAAATCATTCTTTGCCGCCTCTGCGGGCCCCATCAAATCCAGCAGATGATCTCCATATCGGCTGGGGCGATAACCGTATTTAAAACTTAAATGCCAGGTCATTTCATCTGAAACCAGAGCGCCCTGGTTTTTATTGAATTTCATAAAAAAAACCGTTGCCAAGGTAATTTCCTCCTTGTTTTTCATCTTTCATAAGTAATTCGTAGAAATATTATTATAACCTGCCCTTAAAAAATTTTGTATCAAACCAGAAATTTGGGAATTCTGAAGCTGTATAAAACCTTTTAGAAGGTTAATTTCTCAGCTTTAACAAATAATAGGAAATGTAATGCAACTAGTATAACAGCGACATCAATCATCGGAGGTTTTTTATGGATTTTATACGCCAGCAATTTCCCATCTGTCAGCAAAGATTTCCCATTATGGGGGGGCAGGAGGAACGCCCCATTATTTACCTGGACCATGGCGCCTCGACTCATCCCCACTTGCGTTCTTTAAACGCCTACCGGGATTTTCTGGAACATTACTACGCCAATATCCACCGGGGGAATCATAATCTTTCCCTGATTGCCACCGATATGTTTGATAAAGTTGAAGATGTAATTCTGGATTTTCTTGGAGCCGACCGGGAAAAGAACACTACTATTCTCACTATGAACACAACCCATTCCCTGGACCTGGCTTCCTACATAATGGCTTCTGTCGACGGGATAACCCTTTCCACCGTAATGGAACATCATTCCAATTTTCTGCCCCATAGGCGCTGGGGAAAAACACTTCTGGCAGGTTGTAACCCTGATGGCAGCCTGGATATGGAAGATCTGGAGAAAAAACTTAAGGAAAACAAAGTAAAACTGGTGGCGGTAACCGGGGCATCCAATGTAACAGGTTTTATGCCAGATATTCATAAAATTGCCCGCCTGGCTCACAAAGCTGGCGCCA
>CAZSLZ010000092.1:0-13826 GCA_964607865.1 uncultured bacterium | reverse complement strand
CAGGGTTGGGGTTACCGGTGGGCCCCCCATATTTGTGGGCTTCCCATTGAAATTCATGATTCCCGGTCACCCCCACAGTATAACCCATTTTATTCATGATTTCCGGCATGGGGTTGAAACGGTTCCGGTCGGAATAGGGAGGACAGTAAGAGATATCACCGGAATCCACCAGGATGTAGTCCTGAGTATTTTTTTTCAATTCGTTGATTTTGCCTGCGACATATGCCATTCCGCCTTTACCCCGGTTGGGATCCAGGTTGCCATGCATATCGTTGGTGTGAAAGATGGTAATTGTTTTTATGGTTTTGGGGTTGGAAGTGGTTTTGTAAAAATCTTCAGATACAGGTTCTTCAGTGTTTTTAACAAAATCGGAAATGTGATCGTCGGGGTCAAATTTTTTGCCCGGTTTATGATGATTTTCATCATGGCAGGCTGTTCTGGCATCTTTTATATCTTTTGAAGGTGTTGAAGGAGAAAAACTGTCTTTAACATTTTCAATTTCCCTCGCCGGGGAAGCTGCTTCCTGCTGATTAACAGTTTGTTTCGGGGTGGCTTTTGATGTGTGAGTTGCTTCGGTATTAAGTCTTGATATGTTATTCAAAAAATTCCTCCCTGAATATAAATTGAATTGATAACTACTGTTCAGAACCAACACCTACGATCATAACATAAATGTTAAAAAAAACTATTAACAAAATGTTAAAATTCAACAAAAAACCGGTTTTTGATTAAATTAAAGAAGTTATTCTGTAATAATTTGATTATTCCAACTTATAAACAGTATGATTCTTATATCTACATGAAAGATTATTTTTTTTGTAAATTAATGAATAGTTACAGGCAGGAAAATTCAAACTCAAGCAGTAAGTTAAAATTGCTTCACAACGGATTTGTGTTTTTTCTCACAAGTCCTTGTTTTTTAAAGAATAACTTTGCAACACAATAAATTATATAGGACGGTAAAAAAGTAGTTATGGATAAGGACAAACAAGAAACCACGCCACAAACTCCGGCCAAAGAACCAAAACCGGAAAAGAAGGCGGAAAAACCAAAGCCCAAGAAGAAAAACCCCATAGATATGCCTTCGGAAAAATATAACGTTTCTTCTTCACCTCATATTTTTGGCAAGGATTCGGTTTCCAAAATCATGTGGACCGTCAATATCTGCCTGGCGCCGGCAGGTTTGGCAAGCATTTATATATTCGGAATGAGAGCTTTTTTCATAATTTTCCTTTCTATACTGGGAGCGGTAGGCGCCGAATATCTATGGCAGAGGGCCACCCATAAGCCCATAACCATAAAGGATGGTTCGGCATTTCTTACCGGGCTTCTGCTGGCATACAATCTCCCTCCCACAGTTTCGTGGTGGTTGCCCTTGTTAGGCTCTGCTTTCGCCATAATAATTGTAAAACAGTTTTTCGGCGGCCTGGGCATGAATATTTTCAACCCGGCGCTGGCAGCCCGGGGCTTTCTGCTGGCTTCCTGGCCCCAGGAAATGACCACCTGGGCTAAACCCATAATGGGTTTTTCCATTGATCTTACCACCTCCGCCACTCCTCTTGACATGTTAAAGCGGAGCAGGGACAGCGAGGCCCTTATTGAACAGTTTCGCGACAATCTGCCCAATGCAGGGGCAATGCTTAAGAGATTAGTGCTGGGTTTTCACGGCGGATCACTGGGAGAAACCTGCGCCCTGCTTCTGTTGATTGGAGCTATCTACCTGATAGCCAAGAAATATATTGACTGGCAGATACCTGCGGTTTATATCGGCACAGTCATTGTCTTATCTCTGGTCTTTAAATTTGGCCGGGGTTATCTCGACGTTCTGGAAACCATTATCTTCAGCACCTTTTCCGGCGGGCTTATTCTGGGGGCTTTCTACATGGCCACCGATTATGTAACATGTCCGGCCACGGTGAAAGGAAGAATGATTTTCGCTGCCGGATGCGGAATTATAACATTTGTTATAAGAATGTGGGGCGGATACCCTGAAGGAGTCTGCTATTCCATACTGGTTATGAACGCTTTTGTGCCCCTTATTGATGATTATGTAAAACCAGAGGTTTATGGGGCAAAACCAAAAAAGGAGCTTAAAACTGCATGAATATAAAAAAGATTTTACTGACAGCCGGAAATCTGGTGATATTCTGCTTTGTGGTGGGCCTCACCCTGGCTATGGTAAACAATGTAACCGAACCCAAAATTCAGGCAAATGCCAGAAAAGCCATGGAAGAAGTTCAAAAGCAGTTGCTTCCCGCAGACAAATATGTGGAGCTGGATGGTTTCGGTGAAAATGTTACAGTTTATAAAGCTATGAAAGATGAGAAATTCACAGGTTATATCGTTTCCACCTCATCAGTGGGATATTCCAGCAGAATAGTTATAATGTATAGTATATCCCCCGATTACAAGGTGGAGGGTGTAAATATCGTATCTCAGCAGGAAACTCCCGGCCTGGGCACCCGTATTGAAGAAGATGTGAACCTGAAACAGTTTGATGACCGTCCCTTTGTGGCTCAATTCAACGATAAGGGCGTAGATCAGCTTTACATTGGCAATGCCAAGGATTTTAACGACAAGAATATAGCTGCCATTACCGGTACAACCATTTCTTCGGAAGCTGTGACCAAGGGAATTCACGACAGCCTGGAGGATGTAATTGATGTGTTGAAGAGCGGCAAGGCAAAACCCAGGCCTGATGCTGTTGAAAAAAAGCCTGATAAAACGGGTTGGCTTGACCGGGTTTTAAAGGTTTCTCCTGTTTATGCCCAGGAAGATAACTCCATGTCTGCCGGTGAGTTATGTGAATTTTTCCCCGGTGACGATTATGTCTTAATGAACGGCGGTTTATGGGTGGTAACAAAGGAAAAATCACCGGTAGGAATTCTTTCTGTGGGAGAGGCAAAAGGTTATAACGGCAATATTTCTGTTGCTGTTGCCCTCACTCCCGATGAAAATATCAAGAATGTTATGTTATACAAAACCACCGATGATGCAGAATATATAAACAAGTTAAAGCAGAGTTCATTTCTGAATAAGTTCAGGGGAAAAAATAAAGGCAATTTGAATGTAGACACCATAACCGGCGCAACCTATTCATCGAAAGGTTTTATAGAAGCGGTCAAGGATGCTTTGAAAAAAGCAGAAGGCACATTAAACCAATAAGAACAGGACGGTATCAGGATTTATGAAAGAATTTATTAATATTATAAAAAACGGATTATGGGAAGAGAATGGAGTCTTTACCCTTGCCCTGGGCCTCTGTCCTGCCCTGGCAGTAACCACCGATGCCAATAATGGATTGGGAATGGGGCTGGCCCTGATTTTCGTGCTTACCATGTCAGTTACCATTGCATCAATAGTTCGAAACTTCATATCCCCGAGGGTAAGAATCCCTGTATTTCTGGCAATTATCTCCGGTTTTGTAACTATTACCGATCTCATCCTGCAGGCATACTTCCCCGACCTTTCCAAGGCCCTGGGAATTTTTGTAGCTCTTATTGTGGTAAACTGCCTGGTTCTAGGCCGGGTGGAAGTTTTCGCCTCGAAAAACCCACCTCATAAAGCCTTTGCCGATGGTATCGGAATGGGCATCGGCTTTACCATTGCCCTGGTTATTATTGGCGGAATAAGAGAAATTCTGGGAGCAGGCAAGTTGTTTGGCCACGCCATTCTTCCCGCCTCTTTCAAACCCGTCAGCATTATGATTTTATCACCGGGGGGGTTTATCACCATTGGAATTTTAATGGGAATTATAGCCTGGTACAAAAACCGGACATCACTGAGCGGCATTGCCCAGGCTAAGGGAGTAAGCCAGGAGAAAATGGTTCCCGAAGAAGCCCCCGATGAAATCAAACATTACGATAAAAAAGAAAAACCTGAGTAATTAAAGGAGCAGTTATGGAAAACAATTTTTTTGGCGAGCTTTTTACTATATTAATCAGCGCAATCTTAATTAATAACTTTGTGTTGACCAAGTTTCTGGGACTCTGCACCTTCGTGGGAGTTTCCAAGAAAGTGGAACCCTCGGTGGGGCTTGGTATAGCTGTTATTTTCGTCATGGGAGGCTCATCCCTGATAACAGCCGTCTTATACAATTTTATTCTGAAGCCTCTGAATATCGAATATATGAAAATTGTGGTCTTCATTATTGTCATAGCTTCCCTGGTTCAGCTGGTGGAGATTTACACCCGGAAGATGCTGCCGGATTTATTTAAATCCCTTGGAGTATATCTGGTAATTACAGCCACCAATTGCGCGGTTCTGGCTGCCCCCCTGCTCAACTCTGAAAGATACACCGGCAAAAATTTCGCCGACATAGCTTTTTCCACGGTTCATGGCATAGCTGCCGGCGCCGGTTTTGCCCTGGCAATCGTTCTGCTTTCCTATATAAGAGAGCGGTTGGAATTGGCAGATGTCCCTGAAGCCCTTCAGGGATTACCAATTACATTTATTACTACAGGGTTAATGGCTATAGCTTTCATGGGTTTCACCGGACTCATAAAAGTCTAGATTTCACAGATTTAGGAAGAGGTAAAATTTATGGATATATCACCGATTGTAAATGTTGTAGCAACCGTAGTTGGTGTAGGCGCTGTTCTGGGCGCCGGCCTGGCTGCAGCAGCCCAGATATTTCATGTTGAAGTGGATCCGAAAATATCAGAAGTAAACGAAGCTTTGCCGGGAATTAACTGCGGAGCCTGCGGTTATGCCGGATGTGGCCAGTATGCAGAGAAAGTTGTAGAGGATTCCCAGGTTCCTGCCAACCTTTGTATTCCCGGAGGTGACAAAACCGCAAAAAAAATAGCGGATATTACCGGAAAATCTGCAGTACCGGCACAGAAAAAAGTTTCCATACTGAGATGCACCCTGGATGAAAAAACCGGGGCGCCAAATAAATACAGTTACCACGGCGTAGAAGACTGCGCAGCCGTGGAAATGCTTCATAAAGGGGAGTATACCTGCCCATTCGCCTGCGCCGGCCTGGGCAACTGCGCCAGGGCATGTCCCGTGGACGCCATAACAATGATTGACGGAAGGCCTCATATTGATGCGGAAAAATGCACCGGATGCGGTGTTTGCGTAAAAATTTGCCCCAGGGATGTACTATCACTGGCGGTTCACCCCGGCAGAGTGGTGGTTCATTGCAGAAATACCCGCTCCCCCAGGGAAAAACGCAAAATTTGCCCCTCAGCCTGTATAGGTTGCAGCCTGTGTATGAGAAATTGCCCCTATGAAGCTATAAAGATGGAAAATTTCCTGCCCGTAATTGACCATAATAAGTGTCCCGAAGACTGCCCACGCCCCTGCATCGATAAATGCCCCACCGCGGCAATACTTGCCCGGGGTATAGGCGCAAGGGAAGCAAACAAGCCCCTGCTTGAAAAGCACCTGAAAAAAATAGAAAGTTACCTGGAACAATAAACATAATTTTTATAAAAATAAGATTCCCTGCTCAGGGAATCTTATTTATTATCTTATTTTTTTTCGGAAGTCTTATTGACGGAATAATGTAAGTATCCCATTTACAGTCAGTATAGCGGGGTGTTGTTTCCACGTCCCTGGCCATGTTAAATACCCGTTTAAAGAAACCCTTGAAGCTTGCATTAACATCAGTATTATTAAATCTCTGGCTATAAGGAATATCCCAATCCGACATCACACTATATTTAAATATTCCTTTTGTCAATTCAGGCGTGTTATCCCAGGCGAGTTTGTCTTTCGTCTGGTAGAAATACCACTCCATATTATATGGACCCGTGGAGTTGGGAGAAATAGCCCAATCTTTTATTTCACGGGTTTCACTGGGCGATATGTTATATTTAAACCCAGTATCTGTCCCCATGGAAAATCCTTTGTCACCGCCGCATGTATATGTTGTCGATCCATTGACTGCCTCTGGAGAGTAATCTATCAGATTTGCCTGCACTCCCATATTATTATAATAACTTTCGCGCCTTGCAGCCATCTGCGCATGAATGTTGAACCAATCATAACATGACAACATTCCTTTAGGTTGCCACTACATGAAATACCTCACAATAACGTCTTTTTTTACCCATTAGAAAATGAAACCTGGCTGAAGACAAAACTTTGTTGCGAACAACCGGTTCCCTGGTTTCAAACCGCTTACTTGAATGAAGTCTTTGCCTGTCCAATCAATGTGTCCTTAAAATCTTATTCCATCTCTCCTCCGCTTCACTCAAGGCTTCCTCTACTGATTTTCTGTCATAATAAGCAGCTTCCACCGCCTCATGCATTATACGGGACAATTTGCCCGAGTCTTTCAGGCCCAGCGACATATCTTTTGCATACTCAAGCTGATTTATTGAAATACGTATAGCTTCATCCTGTAAGGGTTCGCCCTTTCCCTTCTGGAAGAATTCATCCCTGGCAGCTTTTTTTGTTGAAGGCAGAAGGGGGACCAGTTTGCAGAACTCCAGCTGGTGTCTGTTGTTGGTTACAAATAAGGCGAATTCCACTGCCAGTTCTTTATGTTTTGATGCCCTGGGCACTACAAGGTTCATGGTGGAGGCAGGGACAATTTTTGCTATGCCCAGGGGCATGGGGGCAACCCTGGTTTTTTCATAAATATCAGGGGCATCGCTTCTAATTTTCATTAAAAGAGTGGGGCCGGCTATTACCATGGCCAGGTTTCCGCTCTGATAACGGTTCAATGCTCCAGTATAACCCTCGGCCAGGGTTTCGGTGGGAATCAACCCCTGTTTCTTGAGTTGAACATACCATTTTAATATCTTTATTCCTTCTTCATTATCGAAGACAGCTTTTTTTCGATCTTCAGAAACCAGGGGGACATCTTCCATTATAAAATCTTCAAAAATTTTAATGGAAGGCATATAACCGTAAGAATCGGTGTTTTCTCTGATTCTGCGGGAGTATTCCTCTACTTCGTTTCTGGTTTGTGGCGGATCATCGGGATCCAGGCTGGCTTTTCTGAATATCTCGCTATTATAAATTATCACTCTTGTGGTGACATACCAGGGAATTCCATAACTGGCGCCCTCGAAATTGGAGGATTCCCATAAACTCTTAAAATATTGATCTTTTTTGTCCTGAGAAACAGCTTTATCCATATTCACCAAGGCGTTATTCTGTGCCAAAACCAGGGTATAACCAGGGTTCAGGTTCACCACATCGGGAGAAACACCACCGGCAATCGACGCCATGAGCTTCTGCATAATTACGCTCTGGGGCATATCGATCCATTCAACTTCCACACCTGAATGATCTTTTTCGAATTCTTCGATTATTCCGTTTATATAGTCCTCATAAGTCGGTTTCAGGGAAATAGTCCAGAATTCAATTTTTGTTTTATCAGAAACCCGTTTTCTGCCAGAACAACCCGAAACCGATATACAAACCGCAAAAAAAACCAGCAAAAGTAAAACTGACGACTTTTTCAATCTGTATTTAATATCGGTTCCGGGTTCCGGCTTCATAAATCAGATCCACTCTTCCAGGCTGCGTTCATAATTCAAAAGTTCTTTTTCGTTAAAGAATATTGCCAATTCACGCTGGGCGTTTTCCGGGGAATCGGAGCCATGGACACAGTTAAAATCCACTCTCTGGCCAAAATCGCCTCTTATGGTTCCGGGGTCAGCCTCGTTGGGGCGGGTGGCTCCGTTCAGTTTGCGAACTATATTAATTGCATCAAAGCCTCTCAAAGCTACCGCGACAATGGGTGAAGATGTCATATATTTTACGGTGGGTTCATAAAAAGGCTTGCCCACGTGGGGTTTATAAAGTTCTCTGGCTTTTTCTTCTTCCAGCCAGATAAGTTTCATTGCGGCAATTGTCAGGCCTTTGTTTTCAAATCGGGACAGAATTTGGCCGATGATGCCTCGTTTTACTGAGTCGGGTTTAACCAGTAATAAAGTAGTTTCCTGTTTCATAATATGCTCCTTATTTGCTTCTATTTATGAATTTTCGTCTTTCGGTTCTTTTTCCACCTCTTCTTTACCTTCTTCTGGTGGGGTTTTATCAGAGGTTTCTTCAACTTCTACCTTTTTAAACTTTTTTTTCTTTCTTAATTCCAGGTCAAATACGTCTTTTTGTGATGGGCTCAGCAATTCGGGGGTGCGGTTGTTAAGCAGAAAATCCTGAATGCGGCTACAGAACCACAAAAGATGCCCAAAATTAGCTATTCCCCGATGATGGGTGGTGAGGGAAAGAGATTTATCGGGAGAAATTATTAACAGAAAGAAACCGCCGGGACAGGGTTTGACTCTGATTTCTGTAATTCTGGAAATCGGAATTTCTGTGTTGTCCATCATAAAGTGAAAGAATTTGGATTCATAACTTAAATTTTCCGGTGTCAACTCCAGTTTCTTTCGTTTACCTGATAAGAAGAAAATATGGGCAAGCAGAGCTAGTAGAATCAGGTAATATAAAATCTGGTTTTCCACCAGGAATGTAAGGGATATGAGGGCTCCCGGTTCGGCGCTGACAAGGCCGAAAGCCACTGTCAGAACTGCAACGCCTGCTATTATACAGGCGTTAATAATACTGTCGGTGGTGAACCCCGACCATTTATAAATCCGTTTTTTTGTGGATATTATATCTTCAAAAACCGATTTATCCGCAGGCAGTTCTCCCACTTCAAGTAAATCAGGAAATTTTACAACCCGCCAGGCAAAGGGAAGTTGAACCTCTTCAGGGGCCATATACATGATAATTTCATTTTGATCCTGGTATGTATAATCCACCACAGGCAGCTTCAATTTACAACTTAGATAACCGGCTATTTTTTTTGTGGAATGAAAGTCATTCATCTCTTCAATAAGTTCGAAAACTTCATTGTCTTCAGGATACCCGACACTTACCCGCCAGTATTCCCTGGGGAAAACCAGCTGAATCCACGGGTAATTTTCGATAAACAGGACCATCTTTTCTTTTACGGGGTATTCATATTCGGGTAAAAATAACGAACTTTTCACGTAAATACGTTCGGGGTGGATCTCAATTTTTTTTTCGAAACCTGCCACCCACCATAGCCCCAAACCCGCCAATGCATAGAATAAAAAAGTGTACCACCAGAATGCTCCGGCAATATCGAAGCTGGTGCCTATCCAGAGCATCAGCAGCCCGGGAAACAGCAGCAGAAATAATCCCACTGTTTTTGCTGTTTCCCTGTAGGTGCAGGAAGGAAAATGAATTGTAGTAACCTGATCTTTTTCCTCAATACGCATAACTCAGATTTCTATGAATAAAGGGACTTACCTGTTCTGTTAAAGAATTAATAGTGAACATTGATAAATTGGAAGTGTAAAATGATTCATAAGGAAAGAATTCAGTATTTAAATGACAGAAAAATACAGAATGGCGATTTTGTTCTATATTGGATGCAGGCTGCTCAGAGGGAGGATTATAACCATGCCCTGGAGTTTGCCATTGAAAAAGCCGGCGATTTAAACAAACCCTTGCTAGCCTATATAGGTTTGACCCCGGATTACCATGGGGCGGTTTACAATCATTATTTATTTATGGTTCAGGGGTTACAGGAAACCAGAGAATTTCTGGAGAGGAGAAAGATCAAGCTTATCTGCCAGGCAAAATCACCGGAAAAAGGTATTGTGGAAATTGCAGAAAACGCCGCTATGGTGGTAACCGACCGGGGATATACCCGTCTCCAGAAAGAATGGCGAAAAGAAGCTGGAAAAAAAATAAAATGTCCGTTAATTCAGGTAGAAACTGATGTCATTGTGCCTGTGGAGGAGGCATCTTCAAAAGAAGAATATGCAGCCCGTACTTTACGCCCCAGAATTCATAAGTTGTTAAATAAATATATGCAGCCTCTGGAAAAGAGAGAACTCAGAAAATCATCTTTAGGCATAAACCTGGAGATTGAAGAGCTTGATTTATCTGAGCCTGATAAAGTTTTAAATAATTTGGGCCTGATAAACAGGCTGCCGGGAAGATTTGATTACCACGGGGGTATTAATGAAGCCCGGGGATATCTGTTCAATTTTATTCAGAATCGCCTCGATTTATATCCTGAATGGAAAAACAACCCCGCCATAGATGGGCTTTCCAACATGAGCCCCTATCTGCATTTCGGGCAGGTTTCCCCTTTATATATCGCCTTGAAAGTCGAGGAAACTGGAAGCCCAGGTGCTGAAACTTACCTGGAAGAGTTGATTGTTCGAAGGGAGTTGGCTATCAACTTTGTCCATTTCAACCCGTTTTATGATGAATTTCAATCGCTGCCTGACTGGTGCCGGAAAACCCTGGAAGAACACACCAAGGATCGCCGGGAATATACATATAGCTTTGATGAACTTGAAAGGGGCAAAACCCACGATAAATACTGGAATGCCGCCCAAGACCAGATGGTTTATTCCGGCAAGATGCATGGGTATATGCGGATGTATTGGGGTAAAAAAATAATTGAATGGACGGAGAATCCCCGGGAAGCCTATGAAATTGCCCTGGAATTGAACAACAGGTATGAATTGGATGGAAGAGGCCCAAACGGGTTTGCCGGGGTGGCATGGTGTTTTGGAAAACATGACCAGCCCTGGAAGGAACGGGAAATTTTCGGCAAAATCAGATATATGAACGACAGAGGGTTAAAAAGAAAATTCGATGCCGATACCTATGTTAACCAGGTTGAAAAAACAGTGAGTTCATTAAAGAAAAATGTTTAGAACCCCAGGTTGGAATCGTGGTTAACTATACGCCCGTCGGTGGCGGCAAAAATTTCCTCGCCTTCTTCAATGGCGCTTATGAGGATATCCCTGAGGCTTTCATCGGTATCATCGCGTTTTCTGGTCTTTTTGAAGGAATTAATGTCCATATTCCCATCAGCTAAAAAATCAAAGGTAGTAACGCTGTAGGTTTTATTCTCTTCAAATTTGGAACCATCGGTTTTGCTTACGGAAATTACCTGTTTTCCCGGAGGTTTGGAGGTGTCAAGTTCCACTTTCAGACCTGAAACCGCAAAACCATGAGCAGGGCCTGAAAGGATTTCCTCCATGGCCTGCTTGATGTCCCTGCCTTTCATTTTAACCACGGAAATTTTATTTTCGAAGGGATGAAGTTCATGGATTTTGCCCATGGTTATTTCTCCCTGTTTTATATTGGTGCGTAAAGCTGAATTGTTCAACAGGCAGACGTCAGTATTGGTCATTCTTCGAACGGCATCGGTTACATAGTTGCCCAGGGTGGATTCTTCCTTGAAAGTATGATAATCCCGCTGAGTCAGGTCAACTTTGGTTTCGCCGATTTTCTTGCCCATAATTTTGTTCAGTTTTCTGGCATATTTATTGATTATTCTTTTGATCGCCGGGTCGGGCTCCAGGCTCTTGGTGCCTACAGTCATTAATTTTGAGCGGACTTTATCGATATCAGCCTTTCCTTTTTTATCAAACTTGACATCGATATCCAGTTTGCCCACTTTCTCGCCAAAAGCTCCGGTGGAAACGATTACTGTATCTTCAAACTTGAAGAACTTGCCCGGTTTTTTGTCCTCGGGGCCGGTTGCTTTAGTGTGAGAATGGCCACCTATTATAAAATCGATACCTTTAACGGATTTGGCTAACTTCTTGTCTTCCTCATAACCCAGATGGGACAGAACCACAACCACATCAGCGCCTTCTTCCCGCATCCGGGGGACTGTCTTTTTTGCGGTGTCCTCGACAGAAAGGAATTCCAGGGCTTTCTTATCCTCGGGGTTGGATATCATGGTGGCAACTTCCAGGGTTGTAAGGCCCATTATGCCCACTTTTACATCTCCTACCTGTTTCATTATGTAGGGCTTGATATTAATCGGATCATGGCTTTTATCTTTCACATTGGCAGAAATAACCGGGAATTTGGCGTGAGCAACCAGTTCTTTTAAAGCCTCCCTGCCTCCGTCGAATTCATGGTTTCCCAGAGTCATGGCGTCATAACCCAGATGGTTCAGGCCGTCCATCATGGGAATAGCCTTGTAGTAATCTGAAACCACGGTACCCGATGAGATATCGCCGGCATCCAGCAAAATTACATTTTCGTTTCTTTCCTTTTCCCGTTTTACTGCAGCGCCTACCAGGGGTAACCCGCTGTCCCAACGGCCGGTTTCGCCTCCGGGTTTTACCTGCGCCTGGCCGTGCATGTCATTGGTGTGAACGATGGTAATTCTCTGTTTTCCCGCTCTGGGGTTTTTCCCATCAGAAATGCTTACCGAATCCTTGATTCCCGACTCAGTTTTTGCGGGCTTCTTCTGCGATTTATTCAGTTGGCGCGCGGGAACTTGATTGGTTACATTTTTTGGATCAATCCGCATTCAATTCTCCCGAAAATAAAGTTCTATATAGTCTTCTCAATAATATTATAAAGCATGTGAGGGGAGAAGTCCACCGATAAAGCTTAAATCGGCGGGAAGTTAACAATTCTGTAACATTTATGCCATAGAGAGGCCACGGTTAATTATTCTTCCGTCTTTCCGGGCAGAAATTTCATCTTTTTTGCCAATCTGTTCGGTAAGTATATCAACAATATTGTTTTCAGTATCTCTGCGGTTCAAACCCCGGCTGAAAGCTGCAAGGCCCATTCTGCCATCGGCGGCGGTATCCTGGGTGGCAAGGGTATAGGTTTTCTCAGGGTCGAAGCTGGTTCCGTCCGCCATTTTAATATCCAGAACCTGCTGGCCCGAAGGGCGTGAAGAGTCAATCTCCACTCTGAGGCCGGAAATCATGAAACTGCGGCAGAAACCGCCCAGGGATTGTTCCAGAACTTCCCGTATATCCTTTCCTTTCATTTCCATCTTGCTTATTTTGCTGTCGAAAGGATGAAGCTGGCTGATTTTGCCCCGGGTTATATCACCAGCAGGAATCCCGCCATGGATGGCCCCCGGTGGGATCATGCAAATATCAGAATCGGTATATTCCCGGATTTCATCGCAAATAAAATTGCCCAGATTTGATTCTTCCTTGTAATCATAATGGCTGCGTTTGGTCAAATCCACCCTGGATTTGCCAACCTTCTGGTTCAATATGGGTTCCAGTTGACGGGTATATTTGCCCACAATTTTTTCAATTTGTGGATCCGGTTTTGTATGTTTTATATCGGTGGAAATAAGCCTGAAATTAGATTTCTTAATTCTGGCTGAACCGGGTTTAACTTCCAGCTCCAGGTCCAGCCTTCCCAGTTTGTTTCCATGGGAACCGGCCTGGGTAATAATAGTGCCGTTCACTACATCAGGTTTTTCCATGGTATCATGGGAGTGGCCGCCCACTATTACGCCGATTCCCTCCACCTGGGACGCCAATTCCCGGTCTTCCTTCAAACCCAGGTGAGAAAGCATGACCACCAGATCTGCCCCGTCTTTTTTCATGTGGGGTATGGTTTTCCGGGCAGTATCCACTGCATTGGCAAATTCCAGGGCTTTCTGATCTTCCTTCCGCAAAAACATGGAAGCTATTTTCGAATTGGTCAGGCCCAGAATACCCACCTTTACTCCGTCAATTTCCTTCATTATATAAGGCAGGGCCCCCGTTCTCTGGCTGTCGGGGACATTTTCCTTCATATTGGCGGCAAGAACGGGAAAATCCGCATTGTTTACCAGATTTTTAATGCTTTCACTTCCCCGGTCAATATCGTGGTTCCCCAAGGTCATGGCGTCATAACCCAATTGATTCATACCCTCAATCATGGGAATCGCTTTGAAATGGTCAGAAACCGGAGAACCTGCCGATACATCGCCGGCATCCAGCAGCAGCGTATTTTTCTGTTTAGCCTTTTCTTCTTTAATTATGCCGGCCACCGATGAAAGAGTACCCTGATCGCTGTCGTTTCGGGCGATAGAGCCCACACCCGCCTGGCCC
>CAZSLZ010000091.1:0-13915 GCA_964607865.1 uncultured bacterium | reverse complement strand
GGCCTTTTTTATTCAATTCCTTTTCCACCACGGCATAGGCGTAGGAAAGATAAGGCAGCCCTGTCATTTCGTCAACCTGGTTCTTTTTGATTTTGTCACTCAATTTTGAGCCTCCCCCTCTTCATGTATTGGAATATTAAAACTGAATACAGAGCCTTTATTCTCCTGGCTTTCAACAGTAATTCTGCCGCCATGGGTTTCGATGATTTCCCTTGTTATGGAAAGTCCCAGGCCGGTTCCGCCCAGCTGAGCTGCTTTACCCTTGTTTACCCTGTAGAATTTTTCAAAAATTCTATCTTTTTCGTCAGTGGGAATGCCAACGCCGGTATCTTTCACTTGAACCTGGACAAAATTATCTGTTGCCCTGGCATTGACTTCAACAAAATTGCCTGGCCCTTTTATAGCTGTGTATTTAAGGGCGTTATCAATAAGGTTGATGATAACCTGGCGGATTTTATCCTCGTCAACATAGATAGTGGGCAGTTCTTCCTGGATGTTGATATTCAATTCTACCTGTTTTTCGTGAGCCAGTTGTTCGAAAAGCCTGACCACACCGGTTATAAATTTGGAAGTGTTAACGGGGCTCATTGCGTGGTCTTCACTGTTTTGCCGGGTTGCCCTGGTGAGGTCGGAAAGTCCGATAACCAACCGGGTAAGCCTGTTGGTTTCTTCGTTAATGACCTGGAGGAACCGCCGGGTAACCTCGGGATTATCCAACGCCCCTTCCAGCAGGGTTTCCACAAAACCTTTGATGGAAGTAAGGGGGGTTTTCAATTCATGGGATACCATTTCCACGAACTCATTCACGGTGAGTTCCATTTTCTGAATCTCGGTCAAGTCTTTCAGTATGGCTATTGCCCCCACTATGCGGTTGTCGTTGCCCCTTACCGGTATCATTTTAATGTTGAAAACACGGTTGTCAGGGAAGGGAATAAGTTGCTCCAGGGGGGTGGGATCCGATTCTTTTACTATTGCAATAAAAGACCTGGTGAAATTATTGATTTCCATTTCATCCCAGATCTTTTTTCCGATAATATCATCACTGTCTTTTTGAAAAAGTTTCTCGGCAGCTTCATTGAAGATTACGATTTTACCGTCCCTGTCAATGCCTATGGCTGCGTCGTTGATGTTTGCTGCGATGCTTTGCAGAATTCTTCCTTTTGGTCTTCTTGCCATAAAAAAATACCTGACTTGCTTTAACTTTTATCTTCGTATTGGAATTTATAACCAATGCCATGTACGGTTTTTAAATATACAGGAGACGAAGGTTCCTTTTCGATTTTCTGCCTTAACCGCCGCATATGGACATCTACGGTGCGAGTGTCGCCCAGATAATCATAACCCCATAACTGCTCCAGTAGAAAATCACGGGTAAATACCTTGCCGGGGTTGGTGGCCAGTAATTTCAGAAGATCAAACTCCTTGGGTTTGAGATCAACTTCCTTGCCCCGAACCTTTACTTCGTGTTTCACCAGGTTAACGCTTAAATCATCAAAAGCCAGTTCGTCCTTTTCCTCGGCTTTTGACGAGGTTCTTCTCAACACTGCCTTTACCCTGGCTACAAGTTCTCTGGGGCTGAAGGGTTTGGTTACGTAATCATCGGCGCCTAATTCCAGGCCCAGAATCTTATCAATTTCCTCACCCTTGGCAGTTGCCATTATTATGGGTATTTTGGTTTCTTTTCTTAAAATACGGCATACTTCCAGGCCCCCCTGGCCCGGTAGCATAATGTCCAGAATCATTAAGTCGGGGTGATCATGGCGTGCTTTTTCCACAGCTTCGATTCCGTCGTAAGCTGTCACCACCTCGTAACCTTCTTTTTCCAGGTTGTATTTTACCAATTCGACGATATTTTTTTCATCGTCAACTACAAGGATTTTTTCTTTTGGCATATTTTCTTCCTCCCCCGGAATTACTTAACCGGTTCTTATAAGAACTGCTCCCATCCGGCCGGTTTGATGATCTCTTCGATAGGAGAAGAAAAGGTCATCCCGGCAGGAGGTGCAAAGGTCTGATACAACGATATTTTTTTCCTGCAAGCCTGAACTTAAAAGAATGCGTTTGTTCAGATGTAACAGATCAATTTTCCATTTTGAATATTTTGATGCTTCAATAATTAAATCCTTCCAATCAGGAAATTTGTCTGAAAAAGCATCTGCAACTTCTCTTCCCGTTTCAAAACAACATTGCCTTATTCCAGAGCCTATCCCTGCCCGAATTGAGCCGGGCCGGCAATGAAAATCCTGCTGCATTTTCTCCACAGCTTTCTGGGCAATCCGGGCAAAACTTCCCCGCCAACCGGCATGAACCAGCCCCAGGGCTTTTTTTTGCGGATCTGCAAGAAAAATGGGTACGCAATCGGCAAAGGTAGTGGCAAGCAGTTCGCCAACCCTGTCGGTAACAAGCCCATCCGCTTCGGGTATAGTGTCGTTTTTTATTTCCTCTGTATTCAATACTTTGTTCCCATGAACTAATTTAATTCTCATCTGGTAAGTCTGGTTCTGTAATTTGAGGGCATGCAGAAAAAGTTGCCGGTTTTTTATTTCATTGGAGTCTTTGTCAGGAGTATTAAAACCAAGGTTCAGGGTATCATATGGAGGAGGGCTTATACCGCCCACCCGGGTTGAAAAACCATGTACGCAGAAATCCAGCTTCCCGATGTGGGGAAAAACCTGAAATCTGATTCCGTTTCTTTCTTCTATTTTTACTGAGGATGAATTCATTTTTCAGTCCTTAATGAAATATTTCTTATGAATTACTGTAATTAATTATGAAAGGGAAAAATACCTTTAACTGTAATTATTGAAAAAAGTATCTGTGGAAAGGAAGATTGATATGAATAAGAAGACTTTACTTATAATTATGTTGGTTTCTCTGATGTTACTCACTTCTTGCGGGCGCATGACAAAAAGCTCCTATGAAGATGCAGGTTTGCCTCCTGAAGCTCCCCTTCAGGGCCAAAGAAAGGAAATGGCTAAAACTGATGATGCCCCGACGGATGGAACTGTGGAAGCCAGGGAAGCTGACAATAAGCTTAACCTTCAGGAACGCAAGATTATAAAGAACGCAAGTTTATACATTTATGTTGAGAATTTTGAAAAAGCTGCTGGGGAATTGGAGAACCTTACCCGGCAGTTTGGGGGTATTGTGGCAGACAAATCAGTTAATAAAACGTCTTCATCGGTTTATGGAACTTTCACCCTGTGGGTGCCGGCGGAAAGGCTGAATGAATATACTGAAAACACTGCAAAAATCGGAAGGGTAACTTCCATGGATATTGCCGCCGAGGATATAACTGATGAATATTATGATCTGGATGCACGTTTGAAAAGCGCGATAAAACAAAAACAGAAACTGGAGCAGATCTACCAGGAGTCGAAAACCGTTACCGAGGCCCTGGAGGTTCAGAAAGAAATTGAACGCCTGCAGAGCGATATTGAGGTGATGAAGGGAAGGAAGCGCCGCTGGGACAAACAGGTAAGTTATTCCACGGTTACCATTACCTTGAACCAGAATATTCAGGTGGTTCGTGAACCTGACGATATCTTTAAACCCCTTCGCCGGGCCTTCAGAAATATTAAACCGGTGTTTGTGGAGTCAATCGGAGGCATAATTCAGGTTTTTGCAGGCCTGATTGTTGTGGTTATTGCCCTGATTCCCTGGGCACTGATAGTTTATATAATGTATCTGATCTGGAAAAAGTTGTTTTCTGGCAGATGGAAAAAATATTGGGAAAAAAGAAAAATGAAGAAAGAACAGAAGAAAGATTTGAAACAAGAAGAAATAGAGAAGGAAAAACCGGAAGACTTCGATTCTAAAACAGAATGATAATATAAGACAACTGAAAATAATACAACAAAAAAGCCTGAAATTTCAGGCTTTTTTTCGAACTTTGTTTGCATAAGTATTGTTAGTAATTTTACAGGGTTCAAAGGGGGTGATAATTATGAAAACTTTTAATGCTGCCCGAAAAGGTATGACTTTTATTGAAGTAATGGTTGCCCTGGTAATTTTATTCATATTGGTTTTTGTTTCCAATGGGCTGCTTGGCTTTGCAATGGCCCAGGAATTTCAGAACGAAACCAGGAGCCGGGCTACTTATATTGCAGAAAACCATCTGGAGTTGATAAGGCAGGATATTTTTGAACGGGAGGATTTTGACGGCCTGTTATCTTCTCCAGGTTACATGTTGAGCGAAGACCAGGATTATGTTTACAGGGTAATTGTAGAGGAACCCACCGCAAGCCTGAAAAAGGTCAGAATTGATGTGTTTCACCGAAACCCTGATTCTGAAATTCCCACACCTGATGCTACTGAACCCAACTCGGGAAGAATAACGGGAATTGGTACTTTTATTCAAAGGCCATGAAGACAGAAAGGAGGTGATAAAAATGAAGATTGGAAGACGTGGGTTTACTTTGTTGGAAACAGTTATTTCACTGGGTTTGTTTCTGATGATTCTTTCCATTGCGTTTGTAACCTGGTTTCATTCCTATAAAAATTATCATAAACTGGAAACTCGTATGGAGCTGAGGCAGCAGTTAAGATTTGCCGGTGACAGAATTTCTGATGACATAAAAAATGCCAGCTATGTTTTTGCGGGTAGAAACGCCATAATTGAGGGCAACAGCTATGAAGTCCCCAAATTCGAAGAATCGGGAACTGACCTGATTATGGCAATACCCGAAAATGCCCTTGTGGGAAATTTGACATATACAATTATTGCTTACCGGCTGGAAAAGAACGACTCGGACGAAAGTAATACGGACGCTTATGACCTGGTGAGATATGAAGCTTCAGGTATTGTGCCTGAAACAGTGGATACTCCAGCAACAATTAACCTGGACGCAATCTCCGGCGGGCAGGAAAAGATTGTAAGCCGGTATGTGGATGCATCCAGATTTCAGTTTATTATAAAAGATCTGGGAAAAAGTGTTGAGGTTAAACCTCTCGCGACTAAAAGGGCGGATGCCAGAGAACAATTTTATACTGACAGTTTTAACGTAGTTCAAAATATAAGAAACAGATAAATAAAGATATTCCTTCTCGAGGTGATGAAAAATGTTTATCAATAGATACAATGGTAAACAGAAGGGTTACATCATATTCATTGTAATTCTGCTGTTGCCGATATTATTTCTAACAGGTACCACAATTTTATCCTCGGTTTCCGATGAAAGTCGGTTTGCCGATATGGAACTGAATAAAAAGATTGCTTTTTACCTGGCTGAATCTGCAGAAGCTTCAGCCATGTATGAACTATCAGGAAGCAACTATTCTCAGTTCACCCATGATTCCAACCTGGTTCCCCTTTCAGAGTTTAACCGCCTGGCGATAACTCTGGACAACCTTCGAGTGGACGAAGAAGGTTGGTATGTATGGACCTGGGAACCGGGAGATACCCATCCCAGCTTCACCAGTAACGGAAAGCCTGAGATGTATCGTTATCGTATTTATCCTTATGAAACATCGCAATGGAAGTTGGAGGCTGAGGGTTACTATGGAAATGCAGTGCGGAAAATTGAAGTGGTGGGTGAAAACCAGGCTGCTTTTGAGTATGCCCTGTTTGCCAACAACGAACTTTCCGAGTTTGTCCGGGGCCCGGATCAATTTGTCGATGGTAAGATTCATTCCAACGGCAACCTTTATTTCAGGCCAACTGGTTCAACATTGACCATCAGCGGAGCCCGGGTAACTTCTGCGGGTAAAATGATAAGATGGGAAGATGCGTGGCGTCGCCCCGATAGGGGCGGCACAGTGAGAATTGAAGATGCCTATGGAGGAATGGGCATAATGGCAGGCCATTCTCAGGGAGCTTCGGGCCAGGGAAATGCCTTTGACTCCGACAATGAATTGTGGCTTGATGACGAGCAGGGGGCCCTGCCCCGCTGGGGTGGTTCTGTAATTGACGGAGGCCTTGGAAGTGTCCGGGTTGAGCCACCGCCGATAGAATCAATTTCCGAGGGCGGTTTCTATGAAAGAAATGCCGGCCTGGTTATCGATGAAAACTCAAAGGGGCCGGGAATAAAAAAGGTTGATGATTTTTATAACCCTGCGGAGCAGACCCATCAGACTGTAATGGATATAAATATGCATCAATTGAAATACCCTGCCAATGGCCTGATTTATGCTAAAATGCCGATTCGGCTGGTTCGAGGAAATGAATTGAAAACTCCGGTGACCATTGTGAGTAATTCCAATATTTATACTCAGGGTGACTTTAATAAAAAGTATGGGAATCGGGACGACTTTGTTCATAAACGGATTACCAAAAAACCTGCTGCACTGGTAAGCAGTGCCCGGATTTACCATTTATCTGATGGCTGGGATGATAAATACAATAAACCCGGTGATTCAATGAGCCGGGCAGAGGAAAAAAGGTCTTATCCCGGTGATGAAGAGGGTGTCCTGGAAATTAACTCCGCAATTATAGACGGCGCACCCACTGTTGATGAGATTAACTATGTGGAAAAATGGAAAAACGAGGAGAACCCATTGTATAACCCGGTGGACCGGCCGGGAGGAAAATACTGCTGGGCAAACTCCGATGATTTTCTGGAGAACTGGAGCGGGATGAAGGTAAGAAAGAAAGGGTCTATTGTTCATCTGGAGAATGGGGATATGGCTGAATTGGACAATTCAGATGCCGGGCCGGGAAAGACTGCCTGGGTGTATAAAACCCATTACAGTCCGCCAATAAGAGAATATTCCTACGATGAAGACCTGCGGTTGCCTGTTAATCAACCACCATTCTTTACTGTAATGTCAAGGAGGGTTAACTGGAAGTTGGTTAAATGATGGGGTTAACCGTGAATATCAAGTATGTATGAGGCTGTCAATCAGCCTTTATTTTCAATTTTTATCAATCAAAGGAATTTAGATTTTATAATTGAAATACTAAGCAAAAAAACAGGGAGAAAATTATGGGAAAGAACTTTCAAGAACGTAGAAAATATGCGCGTATTCCACTGGTAAGTGTAGTCAAGTTGCGGTTTGACCAGGAACAGCCCGAACCTGCCCTGTTGGTGGATATTTCCGCCGGCGGAGCGAAAATTATGTCTCAACGTCCCCTGAGTGTGGGCGAAGAGGTTGAAATGTCGCTTTCGCTATATGAAAACAAGACAATTTTTGTTGATGGCAAAATTGTCTGGACCCGGGACATGGATTTGATGAAAGAATACAAATTCGGGGTTGAATATATGGGCGGAATACAATTTAATAAGGAAAACAGAGAAATTGACGACTACGTAAAGAAATATTCAATGTAAAAGAAATAAGTTAACGGAAAAAAGTCACTAAAACAATTACTTGGTAGAAATAGGAGTAGAAAATGAAAAAATTTGGTACATTGTTTTTAATTTTATTTGTATTCAGCCTGGTATTAACCCCGGTTTTTGCCGGCGACAATTACATAGTTGGGGGCAAAAGAGTAGGCCCCATCCTCATAGGAAAACCCCTGAGCCAATACGAACACCTGCTGGGAAACAGGGCTACCATCAACCCCAGTTTCTTTGACTTTCCCCAACGCAAGATTGCTATTCTTGTGGATAATTCCAGAAATATCAAGGGGATTATGGTTTATTTCCAGAATTATAAGACCAAACAGGGGGTTAAGGTGGGAATGCCCGTATCAGCGCTGAACAAACATTATGGGAATTACCTTAAAACCGATGCAGGTTCCCTGGTTTACAGCGAACTGGGGCTGGCTTTTAACGAAAAAAGCGGCAATATCTCCCGCATTATGGTAGTTCAATCTACTCCTGATACTCTGCTGGGTGATAAAATGATTGTACCCGGTGTGCGCGCCGGCAATATCAAAATTGGCATGGAAATTGAAGGGGTAAAGAAATACTGGGGCGAACCCAAATCTGCCGAGCCCCTTAAAGGTAACCAGAAAATTATTGTCTATAATTATGAAAATAAAGCTGTGAAAATTCTGGTTGGCGACGGCATCGTTCATGGCCTGCAGATAAATTCCTATAAGTATCAGACTCCTGAAGGCATAGGAATTGATAGTTCTAAAGACAAAGTTGTCAAGACCTACGGAAACCGATACAGCGAAGTAGAGAACAGCCTCATGTATAATTCCCTGGGTGTGGGTTTTTACATTCATAAAGATAAAGTTCTCGAAATTCTGGTGACCTATAAAAAATAGAAAAATGGCAGGAGTTTGAACTTCTTGGGGAAATTACTTCATAACTCGTAAAATTAGGATTTGGAAGATAATAGATGAAATTTAAGTATGCTGTATTTCATGCAGATGATTTCAACCTGACGCCTGAAGTTAACAGGGGTATTATTGAAGCTCATCTTTACGGAGTTGTCAAATCAACCTCGGTTATGGTAAATTTACCTGGCCTTGATGAAGCTGTGGAGTTGTTGAATAAATATCCCCGGTTGGATGTGGGGCTGCATGTAAACCTGACTTTTGGCCAGCCGGTGAGTAAGAAAGCTGATGTACCTTCTCTGATGGACGATGCGGGAGTTTTCTGGAGAAGGAAAGAATTCTTCCAGGAGCATGCCGCCCTGGAAGATATAAGAAAAGAAGTGGGAAGACAATATGAATTGGCTCTTTCCAAAGGATTAAAAATATCTCATATCGACTCCCACCATCATCTACATTTTTTTGATTCACGGGTGGAACAGGTAATCCTGGAGTTGGCAAGAGAGGATAAATTGGCGGTGAGGGCTTTGGAGCAGCAGAAGCGGCATTTTTATCAGCAGGCGGGGTTGTCCACCAACGATCATTTCATGGATGGTTTTTATGGTGAAGAAAATATAAATCTTTTCAAATTAAGAGATATTGTCGAGCATCTGGCCAACGGGACTACGGAAATAATGTGTCATCCCGGATATTGTGATGATAAATTGAGAAAACTCAGTTCTTACAACGATATGAGGCAGAAAGAGCTGGAGCTTTTGAAGCATCCTATAACCTTGCAATTTTTAAATGAAAATAATGTGAAAATTATCGGTTACAATGAAATAAGACAATTTAACCCATAGTTTATACAACCAGGAGTAATCAGATGAATTTTTATTCGAAGAAAATTAATATTATAGCTTTTGTAATGGTTATAATTTTTATATTTTTTACGGGCTTTGTTTTTGCTCAGGAGAGCGGAGCCAGTAAAGAAAAAAGTTCCGATAAAAAACCAGTAACAGAAAACTCTACAGGGGTTCATTCGGGACAGAACTTTCGTTATCTTATTTCCTGGCAGGATCAAATAGTTGGTTATTCCAAATTTTTTGTTGCGAAAAAAATGGCTCTTGCTGGTGAAGGCTTTTTCAATATAGAATCGGTAAGCAAACTTAAAATAGGCATGGGTAATATTCAGCAGATTAGTATTGCTTCGGAAATGACAATAAGGGAAAAGGATTTAAAACCCACCCATTTTGCCTCCACCCAGAAACATGGCGAAATTGAAACCGGAGTGGATTGCATTATTTCTGATTCGTTGATTTACCAGGGGAACCTGACCCCAGTGGGGGAAAGAAATAATATTATTTCCCTCGAGCCCCAACTTCACCCCGATATATATATGAACAACCTGTGGGGCAGAATTGATACCATGATGGAACACTACTGGCTTCTGGTTAAAACCGGCGAAAACCGGAAAGATTTTGTTTACGATCCGGTTCTGCAGTATCAGGGAAATATGAACCTGAAAAAAACAGGGGATGAAAAGATCAAATTTAACGGAAAACAAATTAGTACAATTCGCTATCTGTTAAAGGATTTTCAGGAACAGCCCCTTTTTCATATCTGGGCTGACAGAAACGGTAAAATATATAAAATGCAGGAGCCCGGCGGCGGACTGACTTTTATTCTGAC
This sequence comes from uncultured bacterium, assembly GCA_964607865.1. Classification (GTDB taxonomy): domain Bacteria; phylum Vulcanimicrobiota; class JAJTBE01; order JAJTBE01; family CAZSLZ01; genus CAZSLZ01. The sequence goes on along the minus strand of CAZSLZ010000091.1, from coordinate 4,080 downwards.
CAATGCTGATGTGGAGGAAAAACTGAATCAGGCAGAGGGAGTCAATATTTGGAAAAACCGGGTGGGCCGGTCCAATATGTTTTTCCCCAATGTGGAAAAGATAAATTATATGGAAATTCTGCTTAAACTCGAAGGCCGTGGGTTTGAAAACCTGAATATCGAACAACCCGGTTTTAAACAGGAATTTCTTCCCATAACTTTTGTGGAAGAAAAAGAAGAAGATATTATAGAAGAAGTTACAGTAAAAGAAGAAAAAATCGAAGATGAAACTGTAATTGAAGAAGATGTAAAAGAAGTTGTTATAGAAAAAGAAGTTGTTGAAAAGGAACAGGTTGAAACCCGAAACCTGGTGGAAGGAAAATTTGTGGTTCAGACTACAAACCTGGAAATAGAAAACCCCCCTGCATACCCGGTGAAAGTGGACATGCCCGCCGAGGTTTTAAAATATCTTGAGCCTGAAATTGGAATTGAAGCTGACAATGATTTTATTCATAATAAAGGTTTGGAAGCAGCGCATAAATCGAAGCATATGTGGGAAGCTGTGAAAAAGATTAACGCCTGGGTTTCCAGTAATATTCCCAACGGCATAGCTTTACCCTCGGCATTGATGACATTGATGAACGAACAGGGGAATAGTGAAAGCAAGGCGCATCTGGCCATTGCTCTTTGCCGGACCCTGGATATTCCTTCGCGGAAGGTGGGTGGCTTGATTTTCTCAGAGGGCAGTTTTATTCCCCATTACTGGTATGAGGTATATATCCCTGAAACCGGATGGGTTCCCATGGATCCCACTTTCAACGAAGCAGGCAAGTTGAATGCCAGCCATGTTCGTTTATTCACCGGCGGCGAGATTTGGAAACTGTCGGTAGATGTTGTGGACTTCAAGCCCAGGCCTAAAGAGCGTGTAACTTATTTTAACAGGGAATTGATATGGCCCGTAGGCGAGGAAAAAACTTTTCTTTTGCGAAGTGGCCCCACTGTTCTGGGTGAGGAAAAGGCTATAGTTGAACAGGTTGGAATATTTAATGATCAGGAAGCATATTTTATGAAACTGTCTTCATCGCTGGATATTGCCGGCAGGACCATAGATATTGATGCTACTTATTGGATGACCCCCCAGGGGTTACCTCTTCGATATGAAAAAATCCTCGCCAGTGGTGAACGTTTTGAAAAACACAGTTATGAAATAAAAGATGGAATCATAATTCAGGATGTGGAAACCAACCTGGAAAGTTTCCGGCGTAAGATTCCCGTTTCCCGGGGTGTTTATATGGTAGATACCCATATTCTTACTCTCTGGCCTCTTATTTTTGGGCAATTTCCCGACCCTGCCATAGGCAAATTATATGAATTTTCTATTTTTATACCTGAAACTCTCACCATGAAAACCCTTGAGGCTCAGGTGAAAAAGTTTGAAGCTGTGGAGGTGGGCGACCGCATTGTGGATGCTTTCAGGGTTGAAACCGACAACGATATAGTATTCTGGCTGGAAAAACAGACCGGTAAAGTGGTAAAAGTTAATTTTGAGAGTCAGGAAGTTGAGTTGGAATTAAAAGAAAGTGAATTGAAATTTTAAGCCCAATATAAAAAATGGAAAAAATCTGATAACCCAAAGGATCTTTGGGGCGCTTATGCAAAATAATAAGAGTGAGCATTATGCCCACTTTTTTATTTAATTCTTTATCAGAATGTTGCCAATGTTTTTCCGGGTTACGGAATATTAATATGGCAGGATAGGAAAAATTCGACAGCAGGTTAACTAAGATGGATTTGTCAGATAAGTAATCCTGTTGTTAGATTGAGTGTTTGAAAGTTATATTCATTAGAAGGAGCATAAACTTGATAGAAAAACTGGAGAATCTTAACAGGCGGATAATATTTGTGCTGGTATTTCTGGCTGTAACTATTCCGTTATTAGTGAAGATTGATATGCCCGTAAAAGTAACCAGGCCGGTTCAAAATATCTATGATTTTATTGAAAGCATGCCAGAGGCCAGTGTTATATGGATGGGGTTTGACTATCATGCCACTACCCGCACCGAATGTGACTCTCAGGCTATCGCATTTTTAAGGCATGCTTTCAGGAAAAACCATAGACTTTTCTTTACATCCACTATTGCTGATGGAAACGGAATCTCCAAGAATATTGTAAAAAGAATTGCCGATGAAGAAAACAAGATTTATGGTGAGGACTATGCAATACTTGGTTATAAGCCTGGTAACCAGGCAATGATGCTCCAGGTTTGCAAGAATATCAGAGGAATTTTCAATACTGATGCCTATGGTACCCCCATTACAGACCTTCCGGTTATGAATGATATTAAAAATGCCGATGATATTGACTTTCTTTTTACTACATCTGATAACGCTTCTTTTGATTATTACGTCCAGGTGGTAAACACCCAGTATGGAATTCCAATGGCTGGGGGTTCCACAGCTGTGAGTGTACCGAAATATTATGTTTATATCAATTCCGGCCAGGCAATTGGCATTCTGGGGGGGTTGAAAGGGGCGGCCGAGTATGAAACTCTTATAGGCGAGAAGGGAATGGCCTTGGCAGGAATGAATGCCCAGTCTTTCGTGCATTTATTTATAGTTTGCCTTATTTTACTTTCCAATGGAATATATTTTTATAAGAAATTCACCTCTCCAGCCCCGAAGGTTTAATAAGTAATATTCGGAGAAATTAATTGAAGTTTCTGGATAAAATAGAAAATATCGACCGCAGGTTGATATATCTGGCGGTGATCCTGGCGGTAATTTTACCACTGTTGTTTCCCGTGGGTATGGATGTTCAGGTGACCAAACCCGTGGAAGATATATATAATTATGTCGAGGAATTGCCCGATGAAAGTATTATATGGATGGGGTTCGATTACACAAATTCCACCCGCACCGAATGCGATGCCCAGACTATAGCATTTCTTCATCATGTATTCAGGAAAAACCATAAGGTTTTTATCACTTCGACCCGCCCCGAGGGCAATAATATTGCCCAGAATGTACTTCGAAAAATCACCCCTCTTTACAATAAGGAATATGGCATCGATTATGCATTGCTGGGTTATAAACCCGGAAACCAGGTAATGATGCTTCAAATCTGCCAGAATGTCAGGGGGCTTTATAACACCGATGTTTATGGTACCCCAATAACGGATCTGGTTATGATGAACCAGGTGAAAAACGCCAAGGATATTGATTTCTTTTTCACATCCAGCAGTAATGCATCTTTTGATGGTTATGTCCAGGTGGTGAGTACCCAGTATAATATCCCCATGGGAGGAGGCTCCACTGCGGTTAGTGTGCCCCAGTATTATATTTATATCGATTCGGGACAGATTGTGGGAATTCTGGGCGGTTTAAAAGGCGCTGCAGAATATGAAAAGCTGATTGGCATAAAAGGGCTTGCCACGTCGGGGATGGACGCCCAATCATTTGTGCATCTGTTTGTAGTAATTCTGATTCTGATTTCAAATATTATATATTTTTTAAAAAAGTATCTCAAACCGCAGGAATAAACACTGAAAATGAGTAAGACAGACAAAAAAAAGAACCAGAAACCAGAAGAGAATTCCCGGGCATGGGTTACCAGGAATAGTGTAACAATTGGAGATGACGAAAAAGTCCTTCTGAAAATAAATGAGTATCCATTAAAAAGAAAGCCGGTTTTATCGGTTTTTGTGGTGATTTTCTACCTGCTGGTAAGCCTGGGGTCTTTGTATTTTTTTGATAATCCGTTGGTCCCTGTTTTTGTGTTTGCTTTTTTTGTAATCAGCAACACTTCCTTTTTTATGCCCTCGGAATATACCTTTACAGAGGAAAAATTTATTGTCGATAGAATTATATATCGGAAAGTTTATCCCTGGTCCCGTTTTCGCGGTTTTACCATGGATAATAACGGGGTTTATTTGAGCCCCTCGTCCAACCCCGACCGGTTCGACCGGTTTCGGGGGGTGTTTCTGCTTATGCGGGGGGGCAACAGGGAAAAAATAAAACCCATATCGGAGGAAAAAATTCATGGAACCGCTGTTTCCGCTGGATGACGTGGATAGCGACGACCTGGATCAGTTTATTGATAAT
>CAZSLZ010000090.1:0-13993 GCA_964607865.1 uncultured bacterium | reverse complement strand
GGTGGGCCCGGGGGAAAGAAGAGGCAGAAAGGGAAGCTGAGAGGGAGAAGGCTGGGGAGTTGGAAAAGCTGGTGAGAAAAGCTTTGAAATCTGATATAGTCAAAAGGTGCCTTAATGCCCGGCGGTATTTTCGTGAGGTGGACTATTTCCTTCCGGGAAAGTCCGGTATGCGGATAGGGGCAATTGATTTATTGATTGAGGAAAAAGACGGGCTTGTAATTGTTGATTATAAAACAGACGGAGTAAAACCCGATGAAATTGAAAGAAAAATGGAAGAAGCAAAATACCGGGAGCAGGCCCGCAATTATATGAATGCTCTGGTTTCCCGGGGGTTGAAGGTTAAAGAGATAGTTTATTATTTTGTGGTGCCCGATGAATGCGAGGTTCTGTGCCCTGAATTTCTTGTCAGTTAGAAGTTTCCAGCTCTATCCGTTTAAATTCAAATTTATCTCCGAAGCAGAGAATAACCCCTTTTTTGAAATCGATGAACCGGACATAATTTCTTATCTTGGTTTCAAGAATATTATCCAGGTCGCGATCTACCACCAACGCCACAGCAACTTCGTTTTCTACCACAAGGCCGGGGGTAAATTTTCCTACAACCTGGCCTTTATATTTAATGTCATATTCTTTTTTAACCTCAGCCTGAAGCCTGCTGTCCTTTAACTCTACAGCCAGGGCGTTGGCATAAATTTCCTTATCGAAACCTGTTCCCAGAATATTATTAACTTTCAGGCCGCAGCGTACAATGCGGGCAATCAGATCCTTTTCATCAGACATACCTATTTTTCTCCTTCGATTTTTAATACATCATTTTTGCTGTGGCCCCTGTCTTCCGGCGAATACATGCAATATGCCAGGGTGGGAAGGGCATTTACCGTGCCGAACATTTCAGATCTTAATTTATAACTCAACTGGATTTTCTTGCCTTTTTCAACTCTTCGAATGAAGAAGGCAACTTTTTCATCCCTTACTTCCCGGCGAAGCCAGTATTCGCTTCCCTGGTTTTTGTCCGCCTCAGCTATATCAACTTCCAGGCCCGCAGGCAGAGGATCCTCCACCAACAGGTACTGGAAATCCCTGTCAGGAATGATGGTAATTATGACTCTTAATTTTTCACCCCGCTTAATTTCGCCTTTAAATGGTATTTTAGATTCCATAAAGGTCCCTTGGGGGCCTTTCTTTATGCTGGAGATATAATAATCTCTGGTGATTTTCAGCCCCTGCGCTTTTTCTTTGATTTCCTTTACATCAGGGAAATATTTTAAACGGGTTGTGTAATAAAGTTTGCCCGGCCCGTCTTTTTCAAACTTGATTCTGTTTTTACCTGTCTGAAGTTGGGTATAAGGGATTCTTAGAGTTGCCAGGTTGGAAGGTAACTTGTAATCGCTGACATAATGATTGACCAGCTGTTTATCGTTGAGGCTCACTCTGAGGTTATAATCTGGGCTCAATTCATGGCTTTGTTTTAAATAGGTTGTCAGGGCTTTAACCACCGCAGCTTTCTCCTTGGTGGAAGTCAGCATGTTATTAACCCGTTGTCGGGTGAGCCAATTGACTATCTTGTCAATTTTTTTATCGGAAGGCCGTATTGACAGATAAGCCAGAAGGCAATAAGCTGTGCTTTCTACCCGGTTATCTGTCCAGGAATAATAAAAAGTCCGGCTGTCCCAGTAGCATTCTTCATCATTTTCAGTTTTGGTTTCGCTGTTTTCAATTTCATTCAGAAGAACCTCAGCTTTTTTTTCTTCTTTGATGCCTTTCATGGTAAGGGCAAGAAGAGCTTTGGCATATACGTTCATGTTTTCCCGGTTTTCAAAAGCTTTTTCGGCATGGGCATTTACAGGATGGTGAACCCGATACAGGGCATAAACCAGGTATGCACGGGTATTCCATTCTTCGCCTTCCTGGTAGCCGGCAATAGTCTTTACCGGCTTGACCGGTTCAGATACCCAGCTTGTCAATTTTTCAATTCCTTTCTGCAGGGCATATTCACTGACATCGTAACCCTGCTGTTCAGCTTCTTTCAAACCTATTACAACATAGGCAGTCATATTCGGGTTGGTGTCATCATCGGACCACCAGCCCCAGCCTCCGTCGTAATGTTGCATCTGGTACAGCCTGGCAAGCCCTTTTCTGACAATTTTGGGTATTTTGTTCTGCAGGTTTTCATCTTTTAATTTCAGTTGATTGAAAGTGCTTGTTACAATAAGCGCCGGTGCAAAGGAAGACATGGTCTGTTCCACACAGCCATAGGGATAATGGATAAGATAGTCCAGGTCTTCGAATAAAGTGGCAGCCAGGCTTGGGCTTAGAATTATTTCCATGGAGCTGGCTTTTTCCTCCACATTTTCAGGAAGCATTATCTCTTCTATTGCGGTGGTTTCATTGTTTTCTATTTTTTCCTGGGCAAAGTTGATTTCTTCGATTCCAAAAGGATGTATGGGAACTTTGAGTTCCATGGCATCGGAATCGGCCTGGCCTTTGCAATAAAGAATGAATTTTGCCATTCCCGGTTCTTCTGCTTCAACTGCCCAGTAATAATCTTTTGCGCTGTCAGGGGTTATTTTATCCTGATGTTTTGTTTCGTCCAGGGGCTTAACTCCGGTGGATTCCAGCCAGACTTTTACATCCTGGTCCTGATCGGTATAGTTGTGAACAATGCCACCGATGGAAATGATATCCCTCTGGGTCAGGAACCTGGGGGTTTCCAGCCTTACCAGCAGTGGTTTGGTACAAAGAACTGTATTAATCATTGCTCCCACTTTGGTATCCATGGTAACCGCCCGGGCTGTATTAACCCAGGTGGTCAGGTTGTCGGGCATGGTAAATTCAATGGTGGCATTTCCGTTTTTGTCGGTTCTTACGGTGGGGCTCCAGAAAGCTGTGTCAACGAATTTTTTTCTTACTTTAATTGGTTGATCCTTGTCAGCGCCACCGGAATAATCTTTGGCAAACGAGTAGGTTGTATCAACCATATTGTATTCATAACCCCAGAAGAACTCTTTAATATCGGGGGTTTCGTCAGGGGCGATGGCATAAATTGCCTGATCCACAACGCCCAGCGACAATTCTGCCTGAACCGGATTACCCTGCCTGTCGCGGGCAGTAAGGGTGTAAACCGCTTTTTCGCCGGGTTTATACCGATCCCTGTTTGGCTTAATTACAATATCAAGTTCTTTCTGTTTCCGTTCAAGTTTAATTTCTTTGGTATCGTAGATCATATCCATATCTTTTATTGTGGTGGCGGAAATATAAAAATTGGGAAAATATTTATCGTCAATAAAATAATCACGGGTTATGGCGCCCTTGTTGATTTTGACCAGCTCATAGTGAAACAACTCCCGGCCTTCTATGGTGATAAGCACCCAGCTGTTGGGCTGGGAAGTGGAAATAATGGCGCTGGCCCTTTCTCCTGGATTATATTTGTTTTTATCGGTAATGATTTTAATGTCAGCTTCAGTATAAGCTGGGTTGTCGGCGCCTTCTTCGGCAACATAAAAATAGGAATTATAAGTGATCCGGTTTCCCCGGACATCCCTTGAATAAACTCTGGTCATATAACTGCCAGCTTTTTCCGGTATTAATTCAAATTCTGCCTGGCCTCTGCTGTTGGTGGTAAGGCTGGTGGTGTGAATTTTTTCTGATTTTTCTTCAATTTTATACTCGGTAACCGATCTGGGGTTTCCATTTGCATCGTTGTAAGTTCTCTTCACTTCCATTTCTTCATAGGTTAAGCGGTTGACTTCCACAGAAACCTGCTGGTTGGGAACAGGTTTTTCATCATAGTCCAGTGCTTCCACATTGACTTTTACCTGCTCACCCACATTGTAAACATATTTGTCGGTGTAGGAATACAGGGCGAATTCGCCTACCGACAGGGGGACATTGGTGCTGCCGGTAACGGAACGCCCGGAAATATCCTTGGCTTCCACTTCAATTCTCAGGTATTTGCTATGTTCGATTTTGTCGGTGGGAATTTGAATTACTGCCTCGCCGTTTTCATTCAGGGTCCCCTGGGTTTCAAACATAATTCCACCGTAGCCGCCGGAATCACCCGTGTAATAGTTGGCCCAGCTGTCTCTTCCCCAGGAATAAGCAGATTCGTAAACGGTAAGATAAAAACTGGTGCCTGCAGTGGGAGCGCCAAAATAATATGAGCCCCTTACTTTCACTTTTATTGTATCGCCGGCAATATAACGGGGTTTATCGGTGCTGACCTCGATTTTATATTCGGGTTTTCTGTATTCGGAAACTTTGAAGGAACTGTAAGATTCACTTCCCATAACTGTAGTTTTTATGTTGTAAACCCCCAGGGGCGGTTCTTCCCTGAGCCTGAAGGAATCGTAGAAAGAACCGAAATCGTTGGTATAAACGTCTTTGTTGTAAATGACATTTCCGCTGGTATCGGTAACTTTAACCCTGGCCTGAATGCCATGGGGGTTTATATAATCGTGATTGAATTTTTTTCTGACAATACCCTTGAAAAACACGGTTTGTCCGGGCCGGTATACAGGCCTTTCGGTATAGACATAGGAGCGATAGTTCTGGCTGCTGTAAGGACGGTAGGTTCTGGCAAGGGCAAAATTATTATTGAGATTACCTGCAATTTTAAATGAATTGTCGATGTTGTTATTCAGGGTTAAAAGGCCATTTTTGTCGGTCTGGCCAATGGCAATTCTCTGGTTGTTGGAAAAAACCCTTATGGTGGCGCCTTTAACCGGTTCGCCTGAAGAGAGGTTCTGGGCATAAACCAGCAGTTTCTGGGGAGATCTTTTTAAAATAAGGCCCAGGTCGCTCTTTAGAACCCAGGTTCTCCGGGCCTGCTGGCCTCCAACTGCTTTGGCTTCAATTATATACAGGCCATTGGCTTCCAATGGAAGCTCGATATTGGTGTTGAAATTTCCGTCCAAATCAAAAGTGTTGGGATATTGTCTGGAAAAGTAAGGCTCCATGTTTGAGAGGTCAAGATGCTGAATTGCCCTGTAATCGCTCATTATTGCCAGGTTGGTAAGAGGATTGATTTTATAGACATTATACCGGATATTTTTCACCATATAACCCCGGGTATTAATTCTGGGGTTCTCTGAACTTTTAAATACTTTCTGATAAGCATAAATATGAAAGTAACTTTTCTTCTTTATCAGTTCAAAATTTATGTTTTCCGTGGTTCTGCCTTCCTCAACCTTTACATTGTTGCGATAACTATGGGAAAAGCCCTTGGCATGAACTCTCACCGTTGTTTCACCGGTGGGGACACCGTAAAGGGTATAGCTGCCCTGCTGATCGGTTTTGACGTAGGTATCTCTGACCGGGTGTGAAATAATTGCTCCCTTGATGGGGGTTTTATTATCATTTCTTATTACTGTTCCGGTGATTGCCCCCCTGGGGGTCTCCCTGGAGATTGCCAGGTTTAATAAAATGCCCAGAAAAACCATAACAATAATCAGGGTTTTTATTTTATTATCGAGGGTGAAAATTTTTCTTATCATAATTATCGCCTCTTTATTGAAATGAAGCCTTGGCTTGTCTATTATTATAAGTTCGATTTATTTCTTTAAATTCCTCGATAAAAAAAAACCTTGCTAAATAAAAAAAATAAAGGATATTGGTTTTTCTGTTGAGAAATATAGATAAACTTTATAAATTCAAGGTTTTTAGGTTTAACCCAGGTATTTTTTGCAAAAATTTTACTGATACAGGGGGTCGAGACACCAATGAAAGAAGTTAAACTAGGACTCATGTTGGGTAACGAAATATCCATGCCGGATTGTTTTGAAGCCCTTCTTAAAAAACTAGATCTGAAAATCAAATATGGCAGCGAAACCTATACTTTCGATACTGAAAGGGTAATGGTAGAACCCTTCAATATTCGCAGAGAACCCAGATACGACGTTGTTATAGACCGGGTCAGCCACTGGCATATTAATCCCAGAGAATGGCTGAAAAAGATTATTCTTGACGGCTCTTACGTGGTGAATAATCCATGGAATTTCCAATCCATGGAAAAACATACCGGTTTTTGCATGTTGGCAAAATTAGGTTTTAAAGTGCCTGAAACATGGTTGGTTCCTCAGAAAGATCAATCCAAATTATTACAGGAAGCCCTGGAGCTTTACAGCAAATTGTTTGACCTTGAAGAGATTGCCGACGAGATCGGATATCCCTTCTATATGAAGCCTTACAACGGAGGAGGCTGGGTAGGAGTCAAGAAAATTGAAAATGCCCAGCAACTGTTGGAAGCTTATGATAAGTCGGAAGATATGATGATGCACCTTCAGGGCAGTATCGATTTCGAAAAATTCTGCCGGGCGCTGAACATAGGGCCTCAGGTAATGCCCATGCATTATGACCCTGATAAGCCTTTACATGAAAGATATGTAATTGAGTTTGATTATCTCAGCCCCAAGGAATGGCACGAAATGATTGTTCTGACAAAACTGGTCGGTGCAGTGTTTGGCTGGGAGTATAACTCAAATGAAGTTTTGATGAAAAATGAAGAATTATTCCCCATCGATTTCTGTAATGCCGTGCCTGATTCTTCACTTATGTCACTGCATTTCTACTTCCCGTGGATTATTAAATCCATAATCCGCTGGACCACCTTTGTGGCGGTATCCAAAAGGAAGTTCCCCTTCGATCTTCACTGGCAGAAGTATCTTGACATTGCTGAAAAAGATATGAGTTATGAAGATAAACTGGATGAATATGAAAAGTTAGCTGACAAATACTTTGATACCAGGAAATTTAGCGACTACTGTGAAAAATATCTTGGCCATCTTGATGAGGCAGCTTTTGAATACTTTACTTCATCAGATTTTGATAAAGTTATTGTCAAAAAAGTGGTGGCAAAATTCCCGGCTCATGAACATGAAGAATTCATTGAGCATTATCGAGGGCTATTCCGGTTCTGGGCAAAATGCGAATCGGACCAGTTGGCAGCTCTCCAGGCTTAACAAAAAAATAAACGCCGGTTTCCCGGCGTTTTTTCTTTATAATGTTTAATCCTGGGTATTCATTTAATATATTACAAAAGGAAAAGATTTATAATTTGTTAAATATAAAAAAAAAGAAAGAGGTAGAACATGGGAAATTTAGATTTTGATCAAATTATTGACGAGATTAACGATGCATTGTCCAGGGCGGAAAAGGTCAGGGATCAGAGTTATATTCTTCACAGGGAGATTATAAAAAAATCCGGGCTTTCAATCAAGGCAATTCATCGCAACCATAAAGACCAGGCCAGAAAACTTCTGGATGAAATTCATCAACTGGTTAAAGATTCCAACGAAAACATATGTGAGGTAGAACAGCTTTCCAGGGTGGGCTTTGTTCACGATGCCCAAAAGGAATACGCTGAAGCTGCGGTTACATATGCCATTATTTTCGATGAAGATATGCCTCATCCTAACGACCTGAATGTAAGGTATGCAGCTTATCTGAATGGAATGGCGGAAGCTGTGGGCGAATTAAGGCGAAAATTACTTGATTTAATGCGACAGGATAAAGGTGACGAGGGTGAACCGTTGTTACAGGCTATGGATGAGATTTATTCGATTCTGGTTACAATTGATTTTTCTGATGCAATTACCGGGGGGTTACGGCGTTCCACGGATCAGGCCAGGGCAATTCTGGAAAGAACCCGGGGAGATTTCACAAATCATCTTATCAGTAAGAGACTGCGAGAAGATTTAAACAAACAGGTGGCAAAAATTCAGGAAATATAATATTTTCTGGTTAATTTATTAATTCACTATGGTAAATTTTAAGGAGGTATGGTTAATGAAAATTAATAGCAGGAAAGCTTTATTTATCATTACTCTTGTAATGTTGCTGTCCTTTCTGGCTTTCTGGATGCCGGGCTGCGGTGGCGGCGGCGGAGGAACCGTTTCTTCCGGCGGAGGAGGCGGCGGTGATACCGGGGGCAGCCTGGAACAGGCAACTACCTATAATTGGCAGGTCGAAGCTGTTGATTCCGAAGGCAATACTTCAGATAGTGAAGTATGGTCTTTTACCACTGAGGGAAGAAATTCTTATGTGGAAGGCCCTGTTGACAGAAACCTGGCATATTATGTGGCAAAAACCCTGGTAGAGAGAGAAAGGAACAGAGCAGAAGTTGTCAGGAAAAACTCTGATGTTTTTGCAAAAATACCCAAAGATCCCATTGAATCGATGAATAAACTGTTCGATGAACAGGGGCATTTTCTGGCTTATGTGTTTGATTTGAACCCCACTGGTTATGTTGTGGTTCCGTCGAATGCAGCTTTACCTCCCGTTATAGCCTATTCATTCAGAACTGAATTCAGCTGGGAAGACACCCCTGAGAATATGCTTTACCAGATTTTGAAACAGGATTTAACCATGCGTTTCAGAGCTAAGCGGGAAGTTGGGTTGAAAAAATCTGCAAGGGAGAAAGCAACCCGTCAATGGGAGCAGTTCCTGACCAGGAATTTCGGAATAAAGAAGAACCAGAGAACCCAATACGGCCCGTTGTTTACCTTTAGTACCTGGGATCAGAGTTCACCATATAATGATTTATGCCCTGAAGATCCCGATACCAGTGATCGAAGTGTGGTTGGGTGTGTTGCGACTTCCATGGCTCAGGTTTTAAACTATCATGAATATCCTACATCGGTAACCTTTACCGATGCTGATAATTATGTCACTGATAACCGGGGCATTCAAATTTTTGCCACCACTGCCAATTTTTCCAACATTTCATATAATAATGGAAACCCCAATAACACTATAAAGGCAAAGATAAGTTATGCCTGTGGAGTTCTGGTTCAAATGGATTATACCAGTGTGGGATCAGGCGCATATTTATCTGACTGCTATTCAGCCTTGAAAAACAGGCTGGGTTATGACCATAGCAGTTATTATTTTGGCGGCCTTGCCGGAGATGTTTCCCAGAATATTAAAGATGGTTACCCGGTAATTATTGGAATAAGAAGCGATACCAGCGGCCATGCCGTAAACCTTGACGGTTATGATGATTCTACCGGCAAATATCATATAAATATGGGATGGGCCGGAGCATTCGACGGCTGGTATGACGTTCCTGACGGTATGCCCTCAGGTTATGAAACGGTTGATGCAACTGTTTATAATATTAAAAGAAGTGGAGTGCCTACTCCTACCCCTGAGCCTTCTCCTTCACCCACACCGGATCCGGCGCCGGAGCCTCCCAGTGATCTGTCTGGCAATGCCATTTCCAATAAAAGTGTGGTTTTAAACTGGACAGATAATTCTTCGGACGAAACCGGTTTTAAAATAGGCCGAAGAAAAGACGGTGAGCAGGCTTATACTGAAATTGCAACGGTGGATGCCAATGTAACTACTTATACCGACACCGGCCTTGAGCCGGAAACCACCTACTATTACAGGGTGAGTGCATATAATGATAACGGTACATCTTCCTACAGCGCATCGGTTTCTGTTATCACCCTGGCAGGGCCTCAACAACCTGCCGAGCCGGTTCCTTCAGATGGCGCCACTGATGTTGCTACAAATACCACCCTCACCTGGGCGGTTTCTGATAATGCCGAATATTATAACATCTTTATATGGAAAACAGACCAGTCAAAACCTGGTGAACCCACACAATCCAATATTACTGGCAATTCATATACTCCATAAAGTTGATAAGTTACTGAAAATCCGGAGTTTAACAACTCCGGATTTTTTTATTACACAAATCGGTAAAGGAATGATAAAAACTCAGCTGGAATTATCAGTGAATATTTTCAAATTCACAACTGAAAGGAAAATCAAATTATGAAGAAGATATACATTTTAACTATACTGGGTGTTTTATTATTGCTGTCGGTTATACCTCTCATGGCCCACGAAAAGCCTCTCACTGCCCAGGGTGTTCTATATTATATGAAAGATTTCGATGAATGTGGGGGAATTATACATATTTATGGCGGAAAGAAACTGCTGAAATTAAGTAATAACGAAGCAATGCAGAACAGGTTCTATGATTTTGACAACCTGGAATATGGGGGTATCTGGGAAATAAAATATCACAAAGACACCGGTGGCCTTGTTTTGGATGATGCATTTTTTACCGGGCAATTTGATTCGGTGGCGAGAAATTCAACAGCGTTAATATGGAGTTATTTTCAGAATATTTTATGGGACGATTACCAGATGGCCTATTCATAATTATCCCGCCTGGAGGGCTGAGCAGAGTTATGCCAGTTATGTGACGGGTATGGAAAAAGTAAAAATTAAACCCATGGGCGAAGGGCTGGCAGCTCCTCAAAGCGCGGTGAAGATTATCGGCCACGATTCCGGAGGAACCTGGCTGTTGGTGGACATTGGACAGTTTTACGAAAACGACAATGGATATTACAGGTTCGAAATTATTAGAAAAGGGGATTTATACTATATTGACAGGGTTGTTCCTGTTACAAGAAAACAATGGATGGAATCGTAAGCTAAACGGGAACTAAATATTTTAATTTTATTTTATTATATTGGGTAATACAAATATTTCCAAGGAGGTACAAAATGAAAGGGCCTTTCAAAGCAAAAAAAATTGTTGATGATATATACTGGGTTGGCGCCATAGACTGGGGAATTAGAAATTTTCATGGTTATGAAACTTCAAGAGGCACAACATATAATGCATATTTAGTTATGGCGGATAAGATTACCCTTGTAGATACGGTAAAAGCACCCTTCAGAGATGAATTTTTATCCAGGGTGGCATCGGTAATTGATCCGGAAAAGATTGACATAATTATTTCAAATCATTCTGAAATGGACCATTCGGGTAACCTGATGGAAGCTATAAACCTGATAAAACCTGAAAAGGTTTATTTGAGCGCCAACGGAGAAAAGGCAATAAGAAAGCATTTCCATACCGATACTGAACTGCAGGTAGTGAAGGATGGAGAACGAATAAGCCTGGGCAATATGCATGTTCAGTTTATGGAAACCCGGATGCTTCATTGGCCAGATAGTATGTTTTCCTACATTGAAGAGAAAAAATTACTGTTCTCTCAGGATGCCTTCGGCATGCACCTGGCTTCCTACGAGCGTTTTGATGACCAACTGGACATTTCTTTATTGGAATGGGAAGCTGCAAAATATTATGCTAATATCCTGCTTCCATTTTCTATGATGGTGAAAAACCTGATTAAGAAAGTTGACGCCTCTGGCCTGGAATTCGATATTGTGGCGCCGGATCACGGCCCTGTCTGGCGGAAAGATTTCAGTAAAATTTATAATTGGTATTCGAAGTGGGCGAATCAGGAAGCTACTGATAAAGCTGTGGTGGTTTATGACACCATGTGGCATAGTACCGAGGTTATGGCCCGGGCAATTGCCGAGGGGCTTTCTGACAGCGGCGCAAAGGTTAAGGTTTTGCCCCTGCAGGGTTCTCACCGAAGCGATGTAGCCACAGAGGTGCTGGAAGCCGGCGCATTGCTGGTAGGCGCCCCAACAATGAATAATAATATGTTCCCGTCGCTGGGAGATGTAATGACCTATTTGAAGGGCCTGAAACCCCTGAACCTCATCGGGGCAGCTTTTGGCTCTTATGGCTGGGGTGGCCAGTCTGTAGGCCAGCTTGAAGAATTTCTGAAAGAAATGAAAGTTGAATTGGCAGTTCCGGGATTGAAGATTCAATATGTCCCCGATAACAAGGAACTGGAAGAATGTTATAAACTGGGAAGAATAGTGGGAGGGAAGTTAACAAGGACATTGGTTAAAAGTTAGGTTTTTGTTGGAATATATAGAATAGAAGCTGGCATTTGCCAGCTTTTTTTATGTAAAAAAAGGAGTTGCCTTAAAGGCAACTCCTTTGTGTTTGTGGTTATTGGGTGTTATTTCTGTCCTGCCACATCGGGCTTTATTCCGTAGAGGGTAATGTGACCACCGGCACCGCCACTGTAGAAGTCAGCGTTAATGTCGGTTCCGGGCCCCCAGGTTGTGTAAATAAACAAAGGAACAGCGTAACCAATGCTCTCCCATTTTTTTCCGGATTCCTTGTAGAACACATTGATTTCGTTGTGATCATCATCACCGGGCAAATAAGTCCAACCTGCAGCCAGAATCTCTGAGCCAGTGGGGCCCCATATTGAACGGAATCTTCTCAATTGATTAGCAGTCTGATCTTCCCAGTCTGAGCCATTCCAATAATACATGGCAGCATTACCTGCAACATAAATATCACTGGAAGAAGTACCCCATACAGTGAAAAGATTCTGTGTTGTTCCGATATCAACCCGTGTCCATTCTGTTCCATCATAATGAAGAACTGTTCCGTGTTCTCCCACAGCCCAAATATCATCTGCAGAGAAGCCAAAAACACCGTGAAGGTTCTGTCTTGTGGGTATATCGGCAACTTCTGCCCAAGCTGAACCGTCATAGTTTAAAATTGTGCCGGAATCACCAACCGCATTAAGAGAGTCTGCAGTTGTACCCCAGATATCATACAAATGTTCAGTGGTATTACTTGCCATTTCAGACCAGGCGGTTCCGTTGTAATGGATGATACATGCGTCAGCTGCAGCGCCAGCACCGCTGGGGTTGGATCCTACTGCAAAGATGTCGTCTTCGCTGAATCCCCATATTCCATAGAATCGAGGATACCCGGCATTTCCCTGGGTAGCATTTGTGGGAACTGCGGTATCCCAGGTTGAACCATCCCAGTGAGCCATATATTGGCCATTAGTTCCAACCATGAAAATATTCTGGTCATCGGGGCCCCAGGTATCCATATAACTGGTTACAGTTCCTGAGAGATCAAAAGTTAACTCTGAGTCATCTGCTGGATTGTATGTAATATACCTGTTACCGTTAGCGGCAATATAGATTCTCTTGCCGTTGTTGAATCTTGTAGCGTCGATCTTTTTTATAACCTTGGTTTGGCCGTCTTGATCAGCCACAGTTAATACATTGGCCCAATTAGTTCCATCAAAATGGTATAATTCCCCATTCTCTGTTCCTACATACAAATCTGTAGTTGTAAAACCGGAAATAGTTGTTACTTCATTGCCAGGGAAGTTCAGATTTCTCATCCAAAGCGTATCATCAATTACTTCTATCCCACCATTATTATATGGGCTTCCAAGGAATACTTCCCCTTCTTCACAACCGATATATATTTCATGGAAATTACCTTCTACAGCTGAAGTTGCCCAGATAGCTGTCAAAGGTGTTGTTGTTAACGCTGGGTTATCAGGAATATCATATTGACTCCATATATCTGAACCTTCATCTTCACTATATCTATCCCACATAGCAATTCTTGCACGTTGAGTAATCGGTCCATCAACAGTAGGAGGATCATCGTTGGTGTCAACTATATAAATTTCTGAATGCCCCACAGCTACTGCACCTTCAATCCCAGTGGTAAAAGGCCCTGACCATATATCATAGTAATTATCTACTCTTACACTGTAGAATCCTCCATCCAGATCTAATTTTACCTGCCCTACTTCCGAATACTCACCTTCGAGATTCAGAGCTTTACCTTCTAAAACATTACTGCCGTCATAGTGAACTAAATTTGACCCGTCAAATTTCTCATATGTGTCTGCAGTTAATTCGGGTCCATAACCAGCTATAAATATATGCTGGGGTGAATATCCATCAATAGATGACCAATTTGAAATGAAATTTTCCTTCTCTTCGGTTTCCTGAATAACTGAAATAGAGTCACCGTTAGAATGTTTTAGCGAATGGTGATGGAAGGCGGCACTTTTATCATCATAGTATTCTTCATTTTCTCCGCATGCTATGTAAAGGTCGTTCTTTTTTCCATAAAAATCTCTCATATCTATTAATATCGTGCCTGTATTGCCCATATGAACTAATTTACATTTTTTTGATGCGCCATAATCCGAATGGTAATTTACTAGTAATGCTGAATGTCCACCAAACATTGCTTCATCATTACTCACACCTTTGACTGCAAAAAAGTCATAATTAGCTTTATTTAAAAACCAGCTTTTGGTCTCGGGCTCTGGGCCGGGGC
>CAZSLZ010000089.1:0-14016 GCA_964607865.1 uncultured bacterium | reverse complement strand
CAGTTCAGGATCTGTTTCAATAGAGTTTCAGCTTCCGGAATATTGCCCTGAAAAAGAACGGTTTCCGCTTCTCTCAAAATACCAATTACATCCTGATTGGCAAAATCTATGGGTATCAAATCATAAGCTTTTTTTGCAATGGGATCTGAAAGAAAGTCATAAGCAAAGCGGATTAATTCAAGTTTATAAAAGTTGTTTTCTTTTGTGTACCTGATGAATTCCTTATAGTAGGCCATGCTTACGTCTTCCAGGTTTGCCATTTTTGTTAATCCCAGGTATTTATAGATACTCATATTTTCCTGCATTATAAAACCTACTTTTTAAACAGAATTACACCATAACGAGCGGGAATCTTAACGATTGCCTCCCGGTTTTCCACCAGAACATCATAATCATCCAGGTATTCCTGCCATATGCCATCAGAGGGAAACGGCATTAAAACATCATGGCTTTCGTTGGAGAAATTGACACCCACCACCAGGGATTCCTCATCAAGATAACGTTTGAAGACCAAAACCTGGCGTTCGGCATCTGTAAAATAATGGAAGAAATTCCACGTTGAAAGAGACTCGAACGTGAATCTCAAACTGATCAGCTTCTGATGAAACCGAAAGAGATCCTTGCCTGCAAAGTCAGCCATAAACTGCCATCCTATGGGGTGATCCATAAACCTTTCGGGCCCTTCCCTGGGTACAAAACGGTTATTACCTATTTCCTGGCCGTTAAAAACTACAGGTATTCCCGATGCCAGAAACTGAGTAATAATAAAGGGCTTTGTTTTCCACCAGTGATTTTTTCTGTCCCCAATGGGATTGCCATAACGATCCCTGCTACCCGAAACAATACCCATTTTCACTATGAGGCTGTCAGCCTGGCTTTCTTCAATATAATTCAATACGGTATTGTTTACAACATCTTCATTCCGGCTGTTCTCTTTTTGAAAATTAAGCTGGTGTGGATCCAAATTCCGCCAGAATTCTGAACTCATGGCACGGTTTTCTGCCATACGAAATATATGCCTGAACAACCTCCTGTTATTTACACCATTAACATAACTGTGATTTAAAATTTCAATATCCGCCGGCCCGCAATCATCTGCCAGAAGATAAACTTCTTCTGCATCTTTCGCCATTTTGCGGGTAAGTTTTTCAACCAGTGGCGCCAGCCCCTTGCCATCGGCATTATCCCAGTATTGCCGGGTATTTATAAACCTTATGCCGTCAATATTATATTCAGTCAGCCACCAGTAACACAGGTCAAACACAAAGTTTCGGGCAAATCCATCATTAAAATTCAAACTTATTTTTTCTCCGCTGTCATCAGATCTTCCCAACATTGGTCTGTTTTCAAAAATTGAATACATCTGGTTAAATCCAAATTCGGTGGAAACCGCATGCAGGTCAAGGTCCATAATAACAGCAATATCGGCATTATGACATTGGTTAATCATCACTTTCAAATCGTAGGGTGTTCCATAACGGTAATCCGGTGCAAAATAATGTACCGGATATCTCTGCCCGTAATGTTGTGAGCTATACCCAACCCAGGGCGAAAAAATAACCCCGTTGATTCCCAGTTCTCTCAAATAATAAAAAACTCTGCGGGTTACCCCATCAAAATTGCTGTTAAAATTGTTCAACTCCAGGTTATACAGAACCAATTTATCCAGGGAAGGCCTGGTGAAAAGATCCAGGCGGGCGGGTTTCTCGGCGGGAATTTTGAACGCTGATTTATTATTGGGCCCCACCATTTTGGCATAGGGGTCATTGGCAAGATTGGAATCCCAGGAGCTGGTCTTTATATGATATGCATATTCATAGAACCCATTTTCCAGTTCTTCGATCTCTCCCGCCCATATTTCTTTTTCCTCATCATAGGTTAATGCCATACTGTTTTCGGGTTTCCACTGGCAAAAAGAACCAATTACCAGAACCCGGTCATCGGGCTCCAGGCCGGGCAGCCAGGTTTTAAATTTAACGGTGTTACCTCTGACTCTTGGCCCCATTTCTGAAATATTAACTTTCACAACTAAACCTCCCTGAAAAACTGACTTTATTATTTAAATTAAACCTGTCCTGCTGAATTCCTCTGATTGATTTCATTATAACAGGTGAAGGAAATGATCGTCAGGCAAAGAAAATTTTTAATACTTTAAGAAGAAAGGAGAATGATTATGAGCGAAGAGCAAAAAGAAACCAATAATACAAAAAGTGAAATTGAAGAAGAAACAAACGAAGAACCCGAAGCAACCCAGGAAGAAACAACCCAGGAAGAAGCTCCTTTTGATCTAAGCCAGTTATTACCTGATTCCATGGAAGAAATTATTAAAATCCAGGTTCTTCAACTGCGGGAATGGGCGCATATTCATATGGGTTTAATTCCTCACCCCAAACATAAGAAAACTATCAAGGACATGAAACAATGCAAATTAGCCATTGATTCCGCCAGTGTTTTATCTGAGGTTATATTGCCACATTTGAATTCTGAAGAACAACGAGAAATGAAATTGATGCTCAGCGATCTTAAAATGAACTTCATTTCCCGTTCTGCAGGCGAATAGTGTTTGATGTCACTTTTTTACAATTTAATACAGGGTTATAATAGATATGCCGAAAATTTTTTCGGCATATTTTTTCAAGGAGGATTACCATGTTCACATCACCGGCATTCATTGCGGAGCTGGCAGCCACAATAATTGGAATATTTATCGGTACCCTTTCAGCTTTTGCCATAGACAGGTTTAACGAGAAAAGACACAAGCAGAAACGAGCTTCGACAGTATTGGATTCACTAAAGAAGGAGCTGGAAGAAAATTACGCCACATTGAAAGACGCTAAGCCTGATTATGTGACCACTCCCTGGGGAAGAAGCTTTATCTGAGTACAATTGCCTGGGAAACTGCCCTGTGGCAAGGGGATTTACCCGATATTATTGGTTTTGAATTGACGGAATTACTATCCAGCCAATACGCACTGATTGTAAGAATAAAATATTATGTTCAGTTAATTACCCAGTTATGGTTTGCCCCTCCCACGATTCCAGGGTACAAGGAAAAACAGGAAGGCTTCAACAGCGCAATCTTAAACACTATTAACCGGGCGATTATCCGGCATACCGGAATAGTAAGGATGATTCAAAAAGAACTGAACAGGCACAGAAAATAATTCTTAAAAAACGACAATATTTTAATAATTACCCTTTACTTTTTACAGTCATGTCCTGAAAACATTATAAGGAAAATTTTACTTTCCGTTATCCGTAAAAGGAGGTCCAAAAATGGACAGCATGGATTTTATCAAGAAGAATTTGGGAAGCTCCTTTATTTCCCAGACACCTACTGGAGAATCCTACCAAGGCAGAAGTATAACGAGAGGGCCCGATGAAATATTAAACCAGGTTCGGCCGTTAAACAAAGTATTGGCCCAGGCAATAAACAACGTAATAACAACCCGTTCTCTAAGACTCCCCCAACTTCCGGGCATGTCAACGGTGCAGAAAGCCGAAACGGCGGGTTCAGCAGCATCCCCCACTTCAACCTTCACCCCCAGGCTAACAAAGTTTTTTGGCAACCCCATGTTTATTTATCCCAACCAGGGTTTCATGGGCATGCCTTTATACTCCACCTTGATGCCGGGTTTTTCTGCCTTTGCCGGTAACCCCATGTCTCCCTTCTGGGGTTATCAGTTACAACAGTATATGAATCAAATGCAATCGGGAGGAAGCCAGCAACCCCGGGCCACCGGCCCCAGGCCCCAGCCTGCTGCGCCGAAACCGGTACAACTGCCTGTTGAAGACACAGTCAAGATTTCATCCAATACTGCAACAGAACCCACGAAGGCCGGCCCTTCAACACTTGCCACTGTGGGTAAAGCTGCCCTGGGCCTTACAACCGGCGGTATAACCGGTGCAGTAGCAATGGCCACCCCCGGCCTTATAGATAAGCTGGGAGGCATGGATATTGATTGGAGCAGTATTTTCAATTGGGGCGGAAGCACTGAAAGCATGCAAGGTGGTATTAGCCAACTGGAACAGAAAATGGTAAAGGGAGAACTGAAAAACTCCGGTTTTGCACAAAAAGACCTAGATTCTCTTAAAAAGTTTTATAATAACAATTATGAAATCAACGACAAAATTGCCCAGGCGGAAGCGTCGGACAATAAAGAAGAACTAAAGGAACTGAATTTACAGAAAGCAAAATTATTTTTAAATTTCAACGAAGATTTAAATAAGAAGCAGAAAAACGGAACAACAAAAAAAGATAAGTTATTCAATGCCCTGAAGGAAGCCGGCGTTGAAGATGCCACCATAAAGGAATTTGAAGCCAGCGTTGGCAATATGGAAGAAATCAATAAGAACCTGAAAGCTCAGGTTACCGGTGATATTCAGGAATTGGCCCAGGCAGTGGCAGGCAAAGAGGCAGAAGGCGCCACCGATGTGGAATCACTGGCTAAACTTGCCGGCGAATATGACCTGGACAAACTTGGCGAATCTTTTGGAAAATTGTACAAAGAAATTCAGGAAAAGGAAAAAGCCGGGGAATCAACCCCGGTAGGGTCCAAGGAATTTTCAAAAGTTCTGGAAAAGCTGGAGCAGTTCAAAAAGTTCGATGAACTGGAAGCGAAATATAAGGCTGCCGGTGATGAAGACAAACTGAAGGAGCTTGAAACAGAGAAAATGAAGTTCTACGTGGAACTGAACGATATAATGAAGCAGGAAGACGAACAGGGCAACACCCTGGAAAAACGCCTGGGTGAATTGATAAAGAACAGTGAAGCTTTAACCGATGAGGATAAGCAGCAGATGAAGGAAACCGGGGAAACTTTTAAAGAGCAGAAGGAAAAATATATGGAGAATTATGACGAATGGAAGTTGACCGAAGAAGGCAGGGCATATGAAGCCAAACGCCAGGCTCAATTACAGGAATCGGAAGCTAAATCCATGGGAAAGGCGACTCCTGAACAAAAGGCTGTCATGGAAGAGGGAAACCGGCGTTTCAGTGAAGCTGTTGAACGTTACCGGCAAAACTTCACTGGTGTCGAGCGGCCCGATCAGATTGATACATTTAGAATTGAAAAAATGCAGAAATCTTATGATGATTCAGTTGCCACTTTTGAACAAGTCTTTAATGAAAACAGCCATAACCCCGAGTATGATCCTTCCTCTCAGCAGACCCTCCTGTTTACTATGTCCCAGGAGATAACAAAATATAAACAGTTGGCTCAGTTAAGAAACCAGGAGAAAGACAAACTGGCTGAAATGGAAAATCTTCAGGGCAAAAGTGTGGACAGAGACAAATATAAAGGTGAAAAACTGGAATTTGAATTGGTAAAATTGAAAAATGACAGAGAAAAAATTGTGCATGAACATTTCAAGCTCAAGAACAAAACGAATAAAACCTCTGCAGAGAAAGAAAAGGAAAAATCACTTAAACGCCAGGCTGGCCTTTACGATGACAGCGAGTTTGACGTGGACAACATGAAATCTACAAAGATGATAAGAACCATAGAGGAGATTGATGAAACCGAGGATAAGAAGCAATTGGTTTCCAGGCAGAACAAATAAACTTCATTTTTAGATTAAAAAGGGGCTGTTCATACAGCCTCTTTTCTATTCATTTACATAAAGCCATTGTGATCCCAAAAAGATTATACTATTTCCCAAAAGTCTGCAACATTTCCATAGTCCGTAATGACGACATTCTTTCAGGTTACCATGGTTTCTGTGAAACCTCAAAATTATATTATATTTTCGAATAATACAAGACAACCAGGAAGCTTTTATCTGAATAATGTTTTTATTATACACTTATTCAAATTCTATCGGAATCCTGAACGAAGTTCATTAAAACAGAAATAAGGTATTGAAACATTATTTGAATTATAATTTCAATGTCTTTATAAGGCTGGCTTATTTATCCCAACCTGTTCATGTATTTATATAATTCATCCTATTTACTTCGATGCTTACAAATGCTATAATCTTTAAATAAAATTCAACCTGGATTTACAAAGCAGTTTTAATATTCGGACAACAAATTAATTATTATGAAAGCGAGTCAGCATGAGAGAATTCTTTATTGATACAGAACACGGAAAAATATGGTGTTCGGCCTATGGAGAAAAACAAGCCAATACTCCGCTTTTAGTGGTTCACGGGGGCCCTGGTTTTTTAAGCATGCCGCAGACGGTAAGCGATTTTTCCACAGACAGGCCGGTTTATTTTTACGATCAATCTGGATGCGGAAGATCTGATAAAGCTGAAGATAGCGAAACCTATTCCCTGGATAATTACGTGGAAGAACTGAGTTTGGTAAGAAATAAACTGGGGTTATCAGAAGTTGTCCTGCTGGGGTTTTCCTGGGGTTGCGGGTTAATTTGTTCATATATGCTGAAAAAGAAACCAGCTGGCGTAAGGGGTATCATTCTTTCCGGGCCTTTATTGAGTTCACCGATGTGGGAAAAAGACCAGAAGGATAACATTTCTGAATTGCCCGAATCATTCAGCCGTGCTATTATGGAGGGTGAAAGAACTCAGAACTATATAGGCCCATACCAGGAAGCAATGATGGAGTATTACAGTCGATTTGTCTGCGCTTTAAAACCCTGGCCAGCTTATCTGGAAGCAGCGTTGGAAGCTCTGAATATGGATGTTTACCTGACTATGTGGGGGCCAAGTGAATTTACAGTTACAGGAAAATTAAAAAATTTCGACCTTTACCCAGAACTTTCCAATATAAACCAACCTGTTTTGTTAACCTGTGGAGATAACGACGAAGCTGGCGTTAATACGGTAAAGCTTTTTCAGAAAAAATTCAGTAATGCATATATGGCTGTTATTCCCAATGCAACCCATATGCATCACATTGAACAGCCTGAAATTTATAAAACTGTGGTCAACTCTTTTTTATGTAACAAATAAACATCTTTTTTACGAAAAAAAATATTATGGGAATTCTTTTATAGATTACAGGTGTTATCCAGCTTGAATAAAGGCTCTAAATCCAGGGTTGATTTCTGAATAAAAACATTGATTCTGGCTGAGTTTATATTATTTTCCTTCTTATAAAGTCCGTCCAGAAAAACAATAACCGGGCATCCTGTATCCATAAGCTTAGCCAGCCCAATCGCTTCACCGCGGGGGGATCCACCCGACCCTGTTACCATTTCTATATATGCCGATGGCATTTTTGTCATATTGATTCTCAGGATGCCGCACCAATTCTAACTTCTGCCCAACATAAGACCTGCTTGTTATTTGTTCAAAATTTGAAGTTATGACTGGAAATATTCGAGAAAATATTAAAATTACCCCTATTGCATGCCTTTAAAAATATTTTCGGTATCTTCCTTTCTACATAGCTCGGTTCCGGGTGTCATTACAGCAGCGCTTCCAGCTGCTACCCCGTATTTAATTGCTTCCTCTTCACTTCTGCCCCTGGCAAGGCTCAGAACTATTCCAGCCACCATACTATCCCCGGCGCCTACTTTGCTTTTTATTGGTACAGATGGCGCCCTCACATGCTTTACTTCATTGCCAAGGGCATACATTGCGCCACCTGTTCCCAGAGATAACACCGCAACCTGGCACTTTCCGCTTTTTACCAGTTCAGAAATGAACTCTTTTTGCTGGGCCTCATTTTTCATTTCACCGTTTGCCAGGCTTCTCAATTCGTTCATGTTGGGTTTTATCAAATAAACACCTTCCTCAAGGGCTGGTTTCAGGTTTTCTCCCGAGGTATCTACAATTACTCTGGCCCCAGAAGTTTTCACTTTTTCTGCTACTCTGGCATAAAAATCATGGGGGACTTCCGGTGGCAGGCTTCCGCTCAGAACCACAAATTCGGGTTTTTCATCAAGTTCATCAAACATATCTATTGCTTCCTGCCATTCCTGTTTTGAAATTTCTGGGCCCGGCAACACAAACCGAAATTGTTGCAGGCTGTTTTTTTCCAATACATTAATACTTTCCCTTATATCCTTTTCTATTTCAATTGTTTTACAATTAATTCCCCAACCAGCCATTTCATTCAGAATTTTTCTGCTGAAAATTCCACCGGCAGTAAAAATAGCTGTGGATTCGCCGCCCAGCTGATAAATTGCCCTGGAAACATTTACTCCTCCACCTCCGGGTTGGCGCCTGGGTGAACCACAACGAAGTTTTCTTTCGGGCATCACCTGTTCAACATCAAAATCGGTATCTATAGTGGGGTTCATGGTTAAAGTTATGATCTTCATTATATCACCTCTCAACAACATTAAGTCTTCAAAAATCGGCTTTGTAATTGAAACAGTTTTCGAAATGATTCATTCCTTTTATGCTGATAAAAGATTACGGGAAAAGTTAATATCATGGTAGGAGAAGATCATTATTGTTTGAATACTATAATTGTATCATCTTAGATACTTTTTTTTTGCAAAATTTTAATAAAAGGGGTTATGCTATGTTTTCTAAGAACTATGTAGAGGCATTGGAAAATAAGTGTAAAGATGTCAGAAAAGACATACTTATGATGCTGAACGAATCAAAATCCGGCCATTCCGGCGGCTCACTTTCATCGGTGGAAATAATGGTAGCCCTGTATTTCTACAAAATGAAAATCAAGCCCCACGATCCCTGTTGGGACGGAAGGGATTACTTCATCCTGTCCAAAGGCCATGTCTGCCCAGCTTTATATGCAGTCATGTCCCATGCCGGTTATTTTCCTCAGGAAGAATTGAAAACCTTGCGTAAAAAAGGAGCTCGCCTGCAGGGACACCCTCACAGGCTTAAACTGCCCGGTTTAGAAACTTCTTCCGGTTCGCTGGGGCAGGGGCTTTCTATTGCCAACGGCCTGGCATTGGCTTTAAAACTCGACAAAAAACCCAACAGGGTCTATTGCCTGATGGGTGATGGAGAAATTCAGGAAGGCCAGGTCTGGGAAGCTGCAATGACTTCAGCCCATTACAGCCTGGATAACGTCTGCGCTATAGTCGATTATAACAACCTGGAAATTGACGGATTTGTAGAGGATGTTATGGGAATTTATCCGGTGGTAGATAAATGGAAAGCCTTCAACTGGCATGTTATGGAATGTGATGGAAATGATATGAATTCTGTTATGAAAACCCTGGATAAAGCTGAGCAGTTAAAACGCAAACCCACCATGATTGTGGCTCGCACCACCAAGGGCAAGGGTGTATCCTTTATGGAAAACGTTGATCTCTGGCATGGCAAGGTCCCCAATGCCGAGCAACTTGATCAGGCGTTGAGCCAGCTGGAAGGCGCCTGCAGCGTTTATCAGCCTTGGGCATGATTTAACCATTTGTAATTGAGGAGGAAACAGTTTATGCATATGAGAGATAAAATGAAAGGTAGAAAACTAGAAGCTACCCGTTTTGGTTTTTCCAAGGCCCTGGTGGAATTGGGAAAGACTAACCCCAATGTGGTTGTGTTTGACGCCGACCTGGCAAAATCAACCCTGACCAAGAATTTTCAGGCTGAATACCCTGAAAGATTCTTTGATATGGGCATTGCAGAACAGGATATGCTGGCGACGGCAGCGGGTATAGCTTTAAGGGATAAAATCCCCTTCGCCTGCACCTATGGAGTATTTGTTGCAGGAAGAGCCTGGGACCAGATAAGAACTACAATTTGTTACGGCAGCCATAACGTTAAAATCGGCGGTATGCATGGAGGAATCTCGGTGGGCCCCGACGGAGACACCCACCAGGCCCTGTAAGAAATTGGTATAATGAGAATTCTTCCCAACATGACATTATTGGTACCCTGCGATACCATAGAGGCCTACAAAGCCACCAAGGCTTCTGTTGACATTGACGGCCCAGTATATTTGCGTTTTGGCCGGGAAGGTGTTCCTGTTCTTACCGAAGATGACACTCCTTTTGAAGTAGGCAAAGCCAATGTTGTTAAAGAAGGCAACGATTGTGTGATTTTCGCCTGCGGTTTCATGGTTGGCGAAGCCCTGGATGCAGCTGAGGAGCTGAAGAAAGAAGACGGCATTGACTGTTCTGTGGTTAATGTTCATACCGTAAAACCCCTTGATAAGGAAACACTGGTAAAATATGCAAAGAAATGCGGATGTGTTGTAACCGCTGAAGAGCATCAACTGGCGGGTGGCTTTGGCTCAGCAATAGCCGAGGTTTTATGTGAAGAACAACCCGTACCCATGAAAATGGTGGGCATTAAGGACCGTTTTGGCGAAAGCGGAGATCCCTGGGAACTTCTTGAAGAATTCGGCTTGACCTGGAAAGATATTAAAAAGGCTGTAAAGGAAGTTGTTAAAAAGAAATAGTGTAAACGGAATAAAAAGATGGGGTTTAAACCCCATCTTTTTTATTGTCGAGTTTTTTCTTTTCCAGTTTTTCAGTAACAGACCTGTTAATCTCAATTTCAATCTGTTTTCTCATTTTCTCCAGTTCATTCATATCCACATCGGGTTTTTGTCTGTCTTCAGTTTTTTCAGCACTTAAAATTGAGTCCTGCTCTTCTTCTTTTAATAAATGCCGATCATCTCTCCTGCTGGCTTCAAGCAGTTTCTTTTTCTTTTCCTTAATTTCATCAGCCAGTGATTTTCTTTTTAACAACTCGGTTTTCTTGCGTTCAATCGCCATTCTTACCTGTTCTTCTATGTCAGGGCTTAAAGTAGATCTTCGATCTTCACTGGATGTTTTAACTTTTTCCTGCTCAGGCCCCTCTTCCATTTTCTGGTCAATAACAATTCTTAACAAGTCCTGGGCTTGAGCCCTTTCAGGGGTTTCCAGCAATTGAGGGACATATTTTTCCAGTTCCTCGGTCAAACTTATTTCTCTGGTTTCCCGATCTTCGTCAGGAGGAATTATCTTCAGCAAATCATCAGCAGCTTGTTCTTCAATGCCCATCTCAGCCTGGAGAGTAGCTATCTCGTCAATAATTTCCTTTTTTCTCTGAACATATTCATATTTAGATAAAACCCTTGTTTTCAGGCTTTCTTTCAATTTCTGAAGTTTGTCTAATTTCTCATCCAATTCGGCCTGTTTTTTCTGAGCCCGCTGATTTTTGAGGTTCATTACCGACTGCCTTAAATCTTGGGCTTTGATTCGACTTCTTTTTTCTGCCAGTTTTTCTTTTTTAGTTTCCAGTATTTTCTTTTTCTTGGCAATTTCTTCATCCATCTTCTTCTGTTCAATCATAACTTCCCAACGCCGGGCATCAACGGGGAAACTATCGATATTAGAATGAATAATCTTTATATCGTTGCCTTTTTTCACAATCATTGCAATATCATCACAATGGTCAAAAAATACTTCATATTCTAAATTCAGGTTATCCAATGCAACCAGGGAAACTTCAGTGATAACAGAATTGTCAAACCTTTTGAAAATATAGGTGGATGCAAACCTGTCCTTAAAAACAACAAAATTTCTGGCAATATGTACAACACTCCAGGTATCCCGGGCGGTAACTCTATGTTTTTTCCTGGTAACCTCGCTGATAATTACATTTCTTTCTTCCAATACCGTGGGAGAATCAACAAGTAAATTCCCGTTGGCGTTTATAAATAACAGCCAATCGTTGTTCCCCGCCAGTTCAAACTCATCAAAAGAATCATTGGCTTTGAGGTTGATTAACCTGAATTTGGTTTTTGGCCCACGAAATACTTTCTGTGCCTGAGCAACTGCCATAAAAATAAATTTGGTTGAAATTACCCAGTTAAAGGGATTCTGAATATGGCGATCAACTTCATAACTGTGGATAACCTGGCGGGTACTTTTCTGGAGATCGATAAAGGATAATTCAAATAAAAGATTGCTTTTTTCATCGGTTTTTTTCATGAACCCCAGAAATTTATCAGCAATGCGCTCTTTTTCTCTTATTGTTTCAATACAAATCAGATTACCTGATGAATCGAGTCGGGTTTCTCCCAGGGTTAAACCTTCTTTACTCAAACCCTCTCTTCCAAAATCCGAAAGCCTTTTAATTTCTCCTTTAACGTTCTTCGGATAGACAATTACTCCCTCATCGGTCAGCAAAACAACACTTCCGTTATCACCCGCGCCCAGTACCCGGAAATTATTAAATACAATCTCCTGTTCCCATATTTTTCTCTGCTCAAAATAATGGGCCATCCAACGGTTTTCTACCACGGTAACATAACGCTTGTTATAACTAATACAAAAATCAACAGACATACATTTTTTTCTTTTTTTCTCTTTTCCTCGTTAAATTTTTGTTCTACCAGAATATATAAGGTTGAAGGAAAACAGGCATATAAAACGAACTGCCATATCATATTTTTTATAAAAGACAGGTGATTTCCTTTAATGATTTTAGAAAGATTAATATTAATAATTATCTTAACTCTGACTTTTTTTTATTTATTTTTTACTTTAATATATAAGTTGTTAGAAAAAAAAGTGGGAGACTGTGAAATTGAATGGGTTGACGGATATCTTAAAGTTGAAGACCCTGTTGTAAAAGATTCTGATAGACTGGAAATTGATTTCGCAATACCAGTTAAAAGCGCGGGTAAACAACAATGTATTTTACTCGATATTTTTGGCCGGCTACAACCTGAAGGTGACAAATTCAATTTTCTTTCCAACCAGGTATATATTTTTCCCGGAGCAAACGCCAGAAGAGACAGGTATTTTGAGGCAACCCTCATAAAACCCAATGATACGCTTATTATAAAAGGGCAAATCAACTTTACAAACCAAGATGGCGCTATTGTCGAAAACCTTTCCAAACTCAAATATATGAACCTGGAGCTTCATTATAAATATTATTGTCGAAACTTAATCAAGTATGCAAGAAAGACTATCAAAATAGATTTTTCAAAGTTAAAAGGTATGGATACCGGGGCTGATCATACCCTGGAATATATCACCACTGATGAAGGCCAGGAAGTTTTACCCATACGAACGCCATTACTGGGGCCGAATAACTCTCTGGAAGAAATATTTGAAAAATATGCCAGAACCCATATTAAAGAAGGGGATATATTCGCCATATGCGAATCAGCCCTGGCAATTATGGAGGGCAGAGTTTATTATGTGGAAGACATAAAACCTGGTTTTCTTGCCCTTCACATTAATAAATTGTTTAAAATGGATTCTTCTCTTTCTTCACCTTACAGCCTGCAAAAAGCTATAGAAGAAGTTGGAGCCCTTAAAATCATAACATCAGTTATAATGGGAGGCCTTGGCCGGCTTATTGGCCGCAGGGGTGATTTTTATGCCTTCGCCGGGCGGGCTGTCGCAACCATAGATGATTGCACCGGAACCCTGCCCCCATTTGATAAATATGTGGTAATGGGCCCCAGACACCCCCAGAAAACAGCTGATGAATTCAAAGAAAAATATGGAATCGACCTGGCCGTGGTTGATGTAAACGATCTGGGCAAAGTCGATGTTCTGGGCCTGTCAGATTCAAATTTAAAACAGAAGGTTATAGAGGCTCTCAAGCCCAACCCTCAGGGTAACGCAGATCAACAGACCCCGGTAGCTGTGATACGTTATAAGACTCAATAAATCATGAATGGCGCCTGATTTTTTTAAATCTTTACACTGCTTCCCAAAAACCTCAACGATTGTTAAAAAAAAAAAGAAATTCTACACAAAACTGGCCATCACAAGCATCCGCATAACTATAAATTAAATGTTTCCGTCATCGCGGGGAGCACAGCGACGTGGAGATCTCTCCCCATTTGGAATGGGGGAATGTATAGTTCGCCCCAATTTGGAATTGGGGACCATATTGTTCGCATAATAGTTTTTTTACCCGGCAAAAATCCAGTCGCTCACTGACGCAAGATACATGGGTAAGAACCAACCAGATATGAATTGAGATTGCCACGGTTTCTTCGAGGCTCGCAATGACAGCGTTCTTTTTCAGGTTGTCACACCTTTCCATGGTTTGCCAGGACAGACTTCTAGTCCATGAGTATAATGAAACCTGGCTGAAGGCAAAACTTCGTTGGGAACAGCCTGTTACCCGGTTCCAATCCGGGGTGTCAATGACAAATTTCGTTTTTCTTCA
>CAZSLZ010000088.1:0-14238 GCA_964607865.1 uncultured bacterium | reverse complement strand
CCACATGGGATACAGAAAAAGACGCCCAGGAATTTTTTAAAAGTTACCAGGATCTTCTTTTACGGAAGTATTCAAACTTTCAACTGGTAAAAAAATCCGCCAACAAAGCTTATTTGGCAAAAACTGGCAACACATATTGCTACATTGGCAAGGCAGATAGCGACGTTCTGATAATTGAGGAAGCTCCTGCCGATTTATTACAGAATATATTAAAAACTTCCTGGGAAGTAAAAAAACAACGCTGGTAATAGATTAACTGAAATACTTCTGTTGATATTAGAAGAAGGGCGGTTAACCGCCCTTCTTAACATGGATATTTTTTACTTACTTTTATTTCGGTTTGAGCTTACCGACAGCCCTTCTTCCAGCGCTCTGAGGTTAATTTCTATGGTTCCTTTCGGAGCCCGTCCCCGTATGGCATTCTCCAGAGATTCCCTGGAAACAGTCCCTGTAAGAGCAGAGATTAAGCCCAACCCCACAATACTGCTGGTAATGGTTCGTCCTGTGGACATTTTAGCCATTTTTGAAATCTCAAACTTCTCTACATAACTTCTATCCACAGTTTCAATATTATCTATATCGGCAATTATAAATCCACCGGGCTTTATTCTGTCCTTGAAAACATCGAAGGATTCCTGGCTCAAAGCCAACAAAACATCGGCGTCTTCAACTTCGGGGTAATGAATTGGGTCATCGGAAATAACCACCTCGGATCTGCTGGGCGCTCCTCTTACCAACGGTGCATAACTTATGGTCTGAATTGTATGTTTTTTTTCGTAAACAGCACCGGCTTCCCCCAGGATTGTTCCAGCAAGAATCAATCCCTGGCCGCCCATGCCAGCTAATCTTATATCATACCTGGTCATTCTGTCAGGCCTCCAAATGCTTTATTATTGTTCCTGTCTTTGTTTTCTGCTTTCCAGAAGCTCCATCTTTCTAATAAGGGAATCTTCTACCAGTTTGGCGTAAAAATCAATAAAACCAAGCAGGTCCTTATCCACAAAAATTCCCCTGGTAATCTTTCCTTCCTGTTTTTCAGGAGCAACTTTATGGGAGACTGTATTTTCTTTGAACCATTTCACCATATCCACACTCTTACCCACCTGGTTCATTCTGCCATAATAAGTGTGGCAATTGGACATGGCCTCCACCACGGCAAACCCCGGTTTTTCCAATGCCCGGTTGACAATTTTTTCAAGTTCCCTGGGGTGAGCCACAGTGCTGCGTCCCACAAAAGACGCCCCCGCTGCCACAGCCAGGCTGGAAACATCGAAAGGTTGATCGATGTTGCCATAGGTGCAGGTGGTTGCCCGGTGGGCGGTGGGGGTAGTGGGAGAATACTGGCCACCGGTCATACCGTATATGCGATTATTAATAACAATGGCGGTAAGGCTTACATTTCTTCGACAGGTATGTATGAAATGATTACCACCAATGGCCATGGAATCTCCATCGCCCATTATAACTATAACGTTCAGTTTGGGATTGGCCAGTTTAAGGCCGGTAGCGTAAGCCAGCGCCCTGCCATGGGTGGTATGCAGGGTATTGAAATCGGCATATACAGGCATCCGTCCCGAACAACCGATACCGCTTACCATGGCTATATTGTTTTTATCCCATCCCCGGCTCTGAATTGCCCGGAGGATACTGCTCAGTATAACTCCGTTGCCGCAGCCGGGGCACCATACCGATGGAAAACTTTTGTTGGCTCTAAGATAATTCTGAACCAAAGGCTTGGTACGTGGCATTCTTTTATTCGCCTCCTATAGTACTTCAAGGACCTGCCCGGGACGCAGAATTTCTCCATCATATCGGTTTACACCAATTATTTCTATCCCGCGGCGATCCAACCGTTCAATTTCAGTAATTAACTGGCCCCGATTCAACTCGGGCACAACTATTCTGTCACAATTTGCAATAACTTCTTTCATCATTTCCTCGGGGAAAGGCCAGATGGTCAGCAATTTAACCATACCCACCTTTTTTCCCTGTTTTCTGGCTCGATACATAGCTTCCATTCCGGTTCTTGCCGAAATTCCATAAGATACAATCACAGTATCGGCATCTTCAAGATTATAGACTTCATACATCAGTATCCTGTCCAAACCTTTTTCAATTTTTCTGAAAATTCTTTTGTACCATTGCTGAACTTCATCGAGTTTTCTAGTGGGAAAGCCATATTCGTCATGAATCAAACCCGTGGTATGATAGCGACAACCCTCGCCGAAATTGAGCATGGGAGGCACACCGTTTTCATAAGCCATTGAATAGGGTTTATAATCTTCAGTATCAGCCTTATAATCGTGCCTTTGAAAGATGTGAATATCTTCTCTTCTGGGAAATGCAACGCTTTCTCTCATATGCCCGATAGTTTCGTCCATAAGAAGCACCACAGGAATTCGAAACCGTTCGGCAAAATCGAAAGATGCAACCGTCATCTCCACAACTTCCTGAAGGGTGGAAGGAGAAAGGGCTATAATGGGATGGTCGCCATGAGTTCCCCACCGGGATTGCATAATATCACCCTGGGCAGGTGAAGTGGGCAGGCCGGTGCTGGGGCCTACACGCTGTACATTAACAACCACGCATGGCGCCTCAACGGTAATTCCGAAACCCAGGTTTTCCTGCATCAGGGAAAAACCGGGGCCGGAGGTGGCGGTCATTGAGCGGGAGCCTCCCAGAGATGCGCCGATGATAACAGCCATAGAGGCTATTTCATCTTCCATTTGAACAAACACCCCACCTTCCTGGGGCATTCGCCGGGACATTACCTCGGCTATCTCGGAAGAAGGGGTTATGGGGTAACCTCCGAAAAAATTACAACCTGCCAAAATTGCCGACTCCGCGCAGGTTACATTTCCCTGATTGAAAAGATATAGTATATTTTCCTCTTTATAATCGATATAACCGAGACCGGAAAAGGGTTTGGATTTAATTTTTAAACTCATTTTTACCACCTAGTTTATAGAAGCAGTATATTATTTTAAAAACTACTACATTAATTTATTTGTTCTTTCCTTTTAAATCGGAAACTACTATTGCAAAATCCGGGCAACTGATTTCACAGGAACCACAGGATATACATTTGTCGTTCAAAACACCCGGTGTACCGTCAGGATTCTGATAAAGAGCTTTCACCGGACAAATGCTGACACAGACTCCGCAACGTTTACACCAGCCCCTGGCCACAACCACTTTATCGCCAGAATCTTCCATATTCGTTTTGATCCATTTCAATGCTTTTTCCGGAGACTCACCAAAACGGACTTCTTTTTCTTCATCCTTTTTCATAGTAATTACTCCCACATTAATCAAGCTCCATACTTTTCAATGACATATGCTTTAACATTTGCCATTTACATTTACAACGTTAATTTCCCTCTTTTTCCATTCATTTTAATAATTTCAATCTTTTTAAATTCACAGCTCTAAAAAATACCGGTAATTGCATTATTTGTTTTTTCCCTGAAAATTATAAAGAGCGCTCTCTTTTTTTGAGAGACGCTCTATATTTTCAGTTGTTGACAATTTAAAATCAAACATAATTAGAAAAAAGCAATACAACCTTATTTTACCCCAAAAATTTCTAGGAACCCTTATAAAATCCTCTTTTTGGAGTATTTAACTGTTTATATAACAAAATTGTCCAGATATTTTTTGGAAAGCTGCAAACCTTTCTTTTTCTTATTGGTATTACCCAACCAGACAGGATCTTCATGTTCAATGCTTATTACGCCGTCGTAACCATTCTCATACAAGGCAGAAGCGAATTTTCTCCATTCAATGTTTCCAAAGCCGGGAAGGCGGTATTGAAACCAATTCTGTCCCAGAATTCCCGACATCCTGAGCCGTTCCAGCAGAATTTCGGCATCCTTGGCCTGGACATGGAAAATCTTCTCGTTGAAAACCCTGATGAACAGCATATAATCAATACCCAGCCAGAAAAGATGAGAGGGGTCATAGTTTAAACCGAAATTATCATCGGAAATATGGGTAAAAATTATATCCCAGACTTCGGGTGAATAAGCAATATTGCCAAAATCACTGTCGCTGGTCATAACCGGAGTGTTCTCGAGCAGTATATTCATGTCTTTTTCCCCGGCTTTTTTCAATAACGGCTTAATAACGGGCTCAAATTCCTTTATAATGGTTTCCAGGCTCATTTCAGGGTTGTAACCGGTGAATGTGGTTAAATTCTTAACTTTTAACCAACTTGCTTTTTCAATAAGGGTTTCCATATTGTTAATATATTCTTTTCTGTTTTCATCGCCGGCCAGGGGGTTAGAAAAATATGACAAATTGGAAAGATACAAACCATTATTTTCTAAAATAGCGACAATTCGTTTTGCATCAGCTTCATCCAGGTTTATTATGTCAAAATGCCTGCCTTGCAATTCCTTATTAAAATGAGTCTGTATTTCCAGCGCCTTGATTCCGTTTTCAACAGCAAAATCGACAATCTGGTTAAAATCATACTCAAACAATATATTTGTTTTAAAACCAATATCCATTATCGTCCTCCAACTAAAAGTGTTATTGAAAATTTCTGTCATGTCAGAAAAAACCCTCCACCAATCAAAGCATTTTATTAAATATCCCCCAATAAAAGGAATTATTACTTATTTAGTAAATCAGAAAGAGAAAATAAAAATAGGAGCATAAATTGGATATTGATATTTCGGTTCAAATAAGCACTTATAACAGGAAAGATCTAGTGGTCAGGACAGTAAGGGAGTTATTTGAACAGGACTACCCCAAAGATAAATATGAAATTGTTGTCATTGATGATGGTTCCAGCGATGACACCTGCCAGGCTGTCAACGCTCTGGAAGCCCCCTGTAATTTGATTTGTGAAAGAATGAAACACTCGGGCATAGCAAAAACCCGCAACCGGGGGGCAGAACTGGCTCATGGCAAATACATTCTTTTCCTGGATGACGATATGGTTCCCTCACCCACCCTGATTTCGGGACATATGAAGGTTCACAGGGAATACCCCGGCAGCGTGGTGAAAGGCTGGGTCAACCATGTGGAAGATCTGGAAAATATCAAGGGAAAAAAACCGGAGTTCACCATAAAAGACTATGCATCTGCTTTTTTTCTGGGTGGAAACGGCTCTCTGGCTAAAGCTGATTTTATCAAAGCCGGGGGTTTTGACGAAGATTTCAGGGAATATGGCTGGGAAGACCTGGAGTTGGGTTTTAAACTCAGAAATATGGGGCTGGTTTCAAGATTCAGTAAGGAAGCTGTGGGTTTTCACTATAAAACCAGGTGGAAAAAAGATGAACTGCCGGGAATATTAAAACAGGCCCGCGCCAAAGGCCGCACAGCCGTAATTTTTCTAAACAAGCACAATCATTGGCGTATTAAACTGGCAACAGGAATTTACGGCCCCCGTCTGCTTTTAAACAATCTGGTTAATTTTTTCGGGAAGAAACTATTTGAAGGAATAATCGAAAAATATGATAAGGAAGAGTTAACCGGTTTGGCTCTTTTCAGCGCCCATCAGTTATTCAAGTTTGAATACTTTAATGCAATCCAGAAAAAACTGGCAGATGATTCCGATTAATCAATCAGAAAAGATATAGTATAATTGCTATAAAGCAGGAATTTTGCTGTAATTACGAAATTTTATTATGATGCTTTAGAAATTTTTAAAAGTCCTGCATTAATTAACAGGAAAGGACTTAATACTATGGATGATAATTCAGGGGTACAGTTTAAATTTGCCAAAAAGATTCTTATAAATGCAATAGATGAAACAGAAGAAGTTATATGCTCTTTGCCTTTAATAAAATCTATAAAAGAAAATTGGCCTGACAGAACAATTCATGCCATAACCTTGCCAAAGAACCGGCCGCTTGTCATGGCTACTGAAGCTGTGGAAGAAGTAAAAATGCTTGATGAAAAAGCCGGGCTGATGGAAAGGTTTAAATTTCTGCAGAGCCTGGAAGAAGACAGGTACGATCTGGTTCTTTGCGTAACCCCCACAATAACCGGCTACCTGGCAGCTTATCTCACAAAGGCCGCCCACAAGCTTGGTATAGTTTTCAACAAGCAACCCTAT
The DNA here is from genome assembly GCA_964607865.1 of uncultured bacterium. Lineage (GTDB taxonomy): Bacteria > Vulcanimicrobiota > JAJTBE01 > JAJTBE01 > CAZSLZ01 > CAZSLZ01. The sequence goes on along the minus strand of CAZSLZ010000088.1, from coordinate 8,171 downwards.
ATAGCTCCAATTGCCAATTTTTTACTCACCGAAAGCCTGGAGTTTGATCTCAACCAGTCCAAAATACCTCATCAGATTGATATGAATTTATCATTTCTGAAAAAACTGGGAATGCAAGAAGTGAACAAAGATATTGATTTGAGTTTTCCCCAGGATGATGACAAGTTTGCCTTTACGGTTTTGAGACAGAAAGGATGGGAAACCCGAAATGCCAGGATATTTTTTATCAATGTAAGCAAAAAATGGCTATTTAAGGAATGGGACAAACCTAATTTCATAAAACTCACTGCCGAAATCAAAAAGGCATTTCCCGATTCTTATATTTTATACATTTATGAAGATTGGCAGATCGACATCGGCCGTGAACTGGAAGCTCATTATAAAAGTGAAAAATCAGTTCAGTGTGTTCAGGTCAGAGAACTTTTCAGGATTTTAGCATTGATTAGAAGATGCAAATATGTTATAACTGTAGATCCTGCTTATGTGATGATGGCTTCGTCCCAGAAAGTCCCTGTTATCGCCCTATATTCCGAGGATGAATATGACGAACTTTCACAACGCTGGGGCCCCTGGAAAGTAAAAAACCGGCGTTTTCCCCAACGTGCCCCCTCACAAATACAGAAAGATATTCTTGGCTCAATCATAGAACTGGAAAAATTATACTAAAAAGAGGGCCCTTTTTAGCAAGAGCCCTGTTACCATAGAACCAGGTTGTTAAGGAGTGGGGATTCTATGGGTTGGTTAGAGTCGCTTGTTAAGCAACTCATCCCACTGATTAAAGTTGTTATTATTTTAAACACTAGATTTAATCTTTTAGTTCCATCTAAACAGGTTTTTTGAACTTCCCACAGGAGAAAATACTCAAAATGCAGGAAAAAATTATCGTTCTGGATGACAATGAAGATTTCCTTATTATCTTCGAAGCAATTTTTAAGGATGTCTTTGATATATCAACCGCATCAACCATCAGGGAACTTGTCCGCAAACTTGAAAAACAGAAATTTGACCTGATAATTGTTGACCATACAATGCCTCGTATTGAAGGCTTGGAATTAATCAAGATTTTACATAGAGCAATACCTGAAATGGCAATAATTTTATGTTCTGGCACCCGGAACCAGAGAGTTATCCGGGAAGCTTTTGAATGTTGCGCAACAGGTTTTGTTTCAAAAGAAAACTTAACCTATAACAAAAAGAACGAATTGGCTGAAAGGATTTTCAAAATTATAGAAAAACATAGAACCAGAGAGGTTTTAACCGGAAACATTAACCTGCTGAAACCCCTGAAAGATTTATAATCTATTTTCAGAAGGTTTTTAACATTTTTTTCAGGAGGCCCTTATGAAGAATATTTCAAGAACCATCCCTTTATTATTACTGATTTGTCTTTTTTTTACATCCCCGATATTTGCAGATTCCACAGCTGTTCTTAAAAAAGAACTTGAGCAACCTAACGAAGCTCTTTTATGGATAAAATACTCCAATGAATATATTTTTTCCACAAAACAGGCATATACCAATGCCCTGCCCCGCCTTAAAAAACTGGTTGAGAATGAAAAACCGGGGAGTTGGGCGGTGGTTTTTGATATGGATGAAACTCTGGTGAGCAATGTTGGTTATCAGTATTATCTCTGTGATACCGGCCAGGAATTCAATAATGAAAGTTGGGATAACTGGTGCAACCAGGAAGCTTGCCCTCCATTGGCAGGAGCTGTCGATTTTACCAACCAGGTTAAAAAACTGGGAGGCAAGGTAATAGTAATCACCAACCGTTCTGGCAATCTTCTGGAAGCTTCCAAAGGAAACTTGAAAAAAATTGGGATACCCTTCGATGCCGTTGTTTTGAAAACGGGGCCATATGCTGATGATGACACCAAGGAAATGCGGCGAAATAATCTTGAAAAAGGGGAATTAAAGACACTTACAGCTTCGGAAAAACTGCCTCCTTTAAAAATTATTATGCTTGCCGGCGATCAACAGCATGATCTTTTCGACCCCGATATGATGGAAGCCAGCCAGGCTCTTAAACACTTTGGAGACAAATTTATCATAATTCCCAACCCCATGTACGGAAACTGGCTCACCAAAGCAATGAAAAACCTGGAAAAATCTCCTGTATCTACAATAATTCTCAATAAGGGGCAAAGTTTTAAAATTCAATTGGAATCTGCAGGCTCCACAGGTTATCAATGGGACCTTGAAGGCCAGTTGAATCCGGCATTAATTAAACTGGTAGACAAAGAGATTATCCCTCCCGATTCGGAAAAACTGGGAGCTCCGGGAAAAGAAGCCTGGGTTTTTGAAGCTCTTGGCGAAGGGAATACAACAATCACTATGGTTTACAGACGGCCATGGGAAAAAGACAAACCCGCCGCAAAGAAAAAGATAATTAATGTAATTATAAACCCATAAAAAAACGGGCAATTGCCCGTTTTAATTATAAATTTTTTGCTTTTTCAGCCCGTTGCTTTTCCTTTTCTACAAGAAAACCGCTGAGGCATTGTATAAACCCCAATATGCATTTACAATCCAGTGAATAATACATGCTGGTGCCCCGGCGTTCGCTGGAAACCAGGCTGGCATTGGAAAGTTTTGAAAGATGCCGGGAAACGTTGGCATATTCCTCCTCCAGCTCCTCCACAATTTCACACACACAAAGAGGGCCGTTCTGTAGCAAATGTATAATATGAACCCTGGTGGGGTGCGCCAGGGCCTTAAAGGCATTTGCCTGTAAATCAACCAGATAATCACTAACTTTATGCATCACAATCACCTTTTTATTTATTAAGCCAAATTAATCTAAATCCTTTTTATAAAAGAAATAGGCGGTTTTTGCCGCCTATTTAATTCATTTAATAATCAACCTGTTTTATTCCAGTTCAATATCCCTGCTGTATTGCCATAAGCCATGGATGTTGCAGTAGGCCATTGAGAAAAGAGTTCCTTTCCTGGTGGTTTTCATTTTAGTTGTGAAGGAATGATTGGTATGAACCGGCCCTTCATCGGGGCCCTTTGTGGATGCACCGTGAGCGTTGCAGTCAAACTTACAGATGGTGTACAAGTTTTTTTCGCCGTCGGGCAGAAAGTAGAGCGCCAGCCACTGGATATGGTGCTCGGTGGTATTGGGATGGGCGATTTCCTTTCCCAGGGTTACCGAAACGTCAAACATTTTTCCTGATTCTACCTTGTCACTGCAATCTATTACGGGTACGTGTTTTTCGTCTTTCCAGTTATCGGTTTGAATGTGGTCACCTAATTTTGATTTTAAAAGTTCCATTTTTAGTCCTCCTGTTTATTATGCTTTAACCATACTTTTAAAATCCGAGGTCTTACTCGGATAAGTAAATATGGTATTTTCCAGTTGATCAATCCTGAGCCCATGTTTCATTGCCAGGGCAACGAGATTGATAACTTCCTGGGAGTTATGGCCCAGAATATGGGCTCCCAGAATTACATGCCCTTCCCTGTCAGTAATGATTTTGTATCCCGAATGGTTCAACCCGATTCGACGGGATGAAAACCAATCGGAAGTATCCTGTTGTATAATTGTAACTTCTGATTTGTCATCAATCTCATCTTCGGTAATTCCCACCGACGCCAGTGGAGGAATCGTGAATAGCACAAAAGGCACATTATTCATACTTGCCCTGCTTTTATCTCCATCAAGCAGGTTATCGGCAATGGTACTTCCCTGAAGAGCCGCCACCGGTGTTAACTTCTTGCCACGAGCTGTTACATCGCCGGCAGCATAAATTGATTTATTTGAAACACTCTGCATTTTTTGATTTACAATTATGCCTTTTTTGTTGTAATCCACATTTGCCTTTTCCAGGTTCAGTTTATCAATGTTTGGAGTGCGCCCTGCGCCATGAACCACCATAAGTGTTTTGAATATCCTTTTATCGGTAGAGTCAAATTCGCCGTCTATCTTATAGAATTTGCATTCTTTCTTTATGGTATTTATCTTGAAATTAACTACCACATTAATGCCAATTTCATTGCAGATTTTAAGCAATTTTTCTACCAGGTACGAATCAAAATTACCCAGGGGCTGAGGAGCTTCTTCCAGTATGGTTACGTTCTCGCAGCCTGCCATTTTGGCAATAAAAGCAAACTCAAATGAAATGTAACCACCGCCCAGAAACACAATCTGATTGGGCATGTCTTCCATCTTTAAAAAATCATCACTATAGGCCAGGTTTTCTTCACCTGGAATGCCCAACTTTCTGGGAGATGATCCGGTAGCAATTACAAATTTTGAACTTGAAATTTCTTCAGTATTTATCCATATAGAATTATTTCCGGTAAAGGATGCAGTTCCCCTGTAAATGTCAATTCCCTTATCCTCAAAGTTTTCACGGGTATCTTCAGGAATACTTCTTGTAAAACTGTTCTTGAACCTCATAAGGTCTTTCCAGTCGATTCCCGCAGTTCGGGAAATTCCATGGTGCTCCAGCATCTGGCTTCTTCTCACAATATCCGCAGCTTCATACAGAACCTTTTTGGGGTCACACCCCCGCTGAGAACATGTTCCCCCCAGAGGCCGGTTATCAACAACTGCAGTCTTCCAGCCGGCACCGGCGCACCTGCGAGCGACTGTGGACCCCGCAACTCCGCTCCCTATCACAATAATATCATAATCATATTTCACTGTTATACACCTCTATACAATCGGTTATCAAATTATACACCCGCGGGCTGCCGGGTTGCCGCCTCAATAATACCCCGGCAGAAATCAGGCAGATCCTGGGGAAAACGGGAAGTCAATATGCGGTTATCGCTTACAAAGGACTGATCCACCCACTGCGCCCCTGCATGCTTTAAATCATCCTGAATCGAAAAGAAACTGGTTACTTTTTTGTTTTTCAGTATATCTGCAGAAGCCAGCATCCAGGCGCCGTGGCATATGGCAGCCACGTGTTTGCCCTGTTCGTGCATATCTTTAACAAACCGAACCATTTTTTTATTTCTTCTCATAAAATCAGGAGAATAACCGCCGGGAACTATTAATAAGTCATAATCTGAAGTTTTTGCTTCATCAATGGAGATATCGGACTGAGCTTTCATTCCATGTTTGCCGGTATATGTTTCATTTTTTTCAGGGCCTATTAAAGTAACCCTGGCGCCCTCTTCTTTCATTCGGTAATAAGGGTACCACAATTCAATATCCTCATACATTTTTTCTACAAATACAGCAACGCTTTTATTTTTCATCTTCACAAATAATCACCTCATAATTTCTGTGTAACATTACAAACCTGACAAAAAAAATATAAGTTCCTCTTATTAAAGAAAGAACTTATACAAAACCCTGGCCATTTATTCCGATTTGTTCAAATATACGGTTCTTATGGGAAACGGTATATTTATACCCTGGGTAGTAAAGGCTTTTTTCACTTTTTCAATATATTCAAACCGCATGGGTATTTCCAGGGCAGGATCCGCCACTGTGAATTTAACCCTCAAATTGACTGATGAATCACCCAGATCCTTCACAACCACAGCAGGTTCAGGTGTATTTAAAACACGCTCATCATTATCCAGGGTTTCCAGGGCAATTTTCCTCGCCCGGTCAATATCGCTTTCATATCCGATACCCACCTCAAAAAAAACATTGGTGTTGGTGGTTAAACTGCGATTGGTAATTACCGAGCTGACCATTTTGGAGTTGGGAACCACCACAATATAATTTTCAATGGTTCTTATTCTTGTGGTCCTTAAAGTAATATTAACTACATAACCAAAGCTATTGTCATATTCCACCAGGTCCCCTACCCTGAAAGGCTTATCCACCAATATGGTTACCCCAGCTATCAAATTTTCCAGGGAATCCTTGGCGGCAAAACTGATTGCCAGGCCCGCGACACCAAGGCCAGCCAGTAACGAAGCAACGTTAATTCCCAACTGCCCTGCCGCAGTAATAATGGCAAAAGCAATTATGGTTGCCTTTAAAACACCAACCAATAACTGCTGAACAGCCTTTTCCCAGTTCAAACTTTCCATAGTCGATTCGGCAATCTTAAGCACAACTCTTAAAAGAATGTAGAATATCAGAAGTATCAATAACGATGTTAAAAAATTCGGCAGAAAATCAACTACCTGTTCCGCCAGTTTCTGCAATGCTTCCACCTTTAGTATCTTTCCGACACCGTCGCTTAAATTTTCTGTCTGGGCAATAATAACATCCACCTTCTCTCCGTATTTTATATCATCGAATATAACAAATTTTCCATCAAATTTGTTCTTTTGAAGCTTGTGAAAAAAAAGGAACTATATTGCCGATAGAACTGTTTTAAATAATGAGCAACAACAAGGGGGAATAAATATGTCATTCTTTAGAAGCAGAAAATTGTTTATTGTAGTGCTGGTATTGTTTTTGGCATTCATAGTACTTCCCTATGCTCAGGGCCAGTTAATAATAATTCGAAAAAGATTAAAAGTTGTTAAAGTGGAGCCCGGAAAGGATCATATTGAAGTAACCGGTGTGGATGATCCGATGAGAACCCTGGGGTATGTAAAAGTTGACGGAAACACCAGGGTTACCAAAGACGGCCGGCCTTTCGACTGGCGAAGAATTCAACCCGGATGGATAATTGGGGTTAAAGGCGGAATGACCTTTACATTTCATATAAATGCAAATGAAATAGAAGTATTGAGGACTTACTAAAATACAAACCTGCCCAGAAATCTTAAGAACCTCCGGAATAGTATTCAAGTTTCAAACCACTCTGGAGGTTTTTGTAATATAAAACTAATACAGACTTCCACCTCTTTCCCAGCTTACAGGCCATTATTTTACAAAATAAAAGTTGTTTATTGCTATCAAGTGGTTATTAACAACAAGAGCCCAGATGGTTTTAGAAGCCGGATGCTCGTGATGACGAACAACCTGACTGAAGCCCGTCATTGCAAGGTTCTGGAGAAACCGCGGCAATCTCAGTATAGATAGGGTTGGTTCCCAACCCACTTGCCTTGAGTCCGTGAGCAACTGGATCTTTTGCCGGGTTAAAAAAACCTAATTCGAACAACATGTCCCCCCATTCCAAATGGGGAGAGATCGCCACGCATCCTGCAGATGCTCGTTATGACGATTTTTGCATAGATTTCGTTTTTTCTTTCAACAATCATAGAAATTTTTGGAAATTTGCATATTAATCATTCCGCTAAAGCTTCCGGCAACTCGGTAATTGTTTTAACCGGCACCGGAGTTGCAGACGGTTTTCTGGAGCTTTCCATAAGATAAATTCCTGTGTGCCCACTGAAGATCACAAAGGCAGCTATCAACACTGAAGTTATGTAGTTGCCTGTTAAGTCATAGAAATATCCTCCCAGGGTTGGCCCAAGGATACCCGACAACCCATAAGACAGAAATACCAGAGGATAAACGCTGCTGATTGCATTTACGCCATATCTTTCTGCAGTGTTAGCTGTATATATAACAAAACAGCCACCGAAGCCAAAGCCGACAGCTCCTGCTGTAAGCAGGAAAAACGGAGCTGAGAATGCAGAGGGTATGAGTAGAAGAATAACAATTCCCAGGAAAAGAAGGGACAATGGAATAACCTTTTTCTTTAATCTATCGGATAATGCACCCCATGAAAGGCGGCCCGCTGCATTGCCGATGGAGAGGGCACTTATAGCAAACAAAGCTGTCTGGGGGCTCAAGTTGGCTGAAACAGCCATATGCTGTATATTGCCAATTACAAGAAGCCCCGAAAAAGTGCCGGCAAACATTCCCAGAAACAGAGTCCAGAATTTTTTCTGCTTTAATAACTCAGCCAGAGGAATTGCCTTCTGTTTTTTATCATCAGAAGTTTCTCCGGGAAGAGATAAAAATAAAGCGCAGAAAATTATAATTAAACCACTGTATAAACCGACCTTGTAAAAAACTTCGAGAACATTTAACCCCTGTTTTAAAAGTGAATTAGCAAAAGATGAGAGCAATATGGCCCCGCCGCCGAAACCGGCAACGGATATACCCGTTACCAGCCCTTTATATTTTGGAAACCATTTTACACAGGTGGAAAGAGGGCACACATAACCAAAACCAATACCGGCACCCACAAGGATGCCCGTACCAATAAGTATTTGCGTGAACGACCCTATTGAGTAGGAAGAGAAGATATAACACAGGCCATAAATGACTCCTCCAATAAGAGCCACAATTCTCG
>CAZSLZ010000087.1:0-14257 GCA_964607865.1 uncultured bacterium | reverse complement strand
GCAAATATTGGTTGATCGGGTTTGTATCTTGAAACCAGCCGGGCTGTACGGCCTGAATCGGTAAGAACAATAATGCCCCGGGCTTCCAACTCCTCAGCTATCTTGCAGGTAGCTTCAGAGATGGAATCCACCACATTATGATGGGAAATATACTTGGGGTGTGGGTGGCGGGTCATTTCCTCCTCGGTGGTTGTGGCAATACGGTTCATGGCTCTTACTGCCTGAATGGGGTATTTTCCCGATGCAGTTTCACCCGACAACATTACGGCATCGGTACCGTCCAGTATGGCATTGGCAATATCGGTAACCTCAGCCCGGGTAGGCATGGGGTTGCGTATCATGGAATCCAGCATCTGGGTGGCCGTTATGACCGGCTTGCTCAACTCATTACAGCGATGAATCAAAGTCTTTTGTATTAAAGGAACCTGCTCAAAGGGGATCTCGATTCCCAGGTCGCCCCTGGCAACCATGGCACCGTCGGCAGCGGTTAATATCTCATCCAAATTATTCACTGCCTCCTGTTTTTCAATTTTGGCTATTATAGGAATGAAACTGTTTTCTTTTTCCATTATTTTCTTTAATTGTAAAACATCGGAAGCTTTTCTTACAAAAGAGAGAGCTACATAATCTACACCTAATTGAATACCAAATTTTGCATCTTCAATATCCTTTTCAGTCAAAGCTGAGATGCTCAAGTGAGTGTGGGGAAGATTGACCCCCTTATGAGATTTCATTACTCCGCCGATAAGAACCTTGCAAAAAACATAGTTATCTTTTACTGAATCTACCTGAAGTTGTATCAGGCCATCGTCTATAAGCACAGGTTCGCCGGGTTTGAGATCCCGGGCAAGCTTATTATATGAAACGTGAAAAATGTTTTCCCTAAACTCCACTTCTTCCCCGGTAAGAATTATTATATCTTCTCCGTTTACTGCTACGCCTTCTTCGGGTAATTTGCCCAGGCGGATTTTTGGCCCGCAAAGGTCCTGAATAATGGCTATTGGAGTCCCTTTTTCCTTTGCCACTTTTCTGATTCTATCAAAAACCTCCCGATGAGATTTATGGTCTCCATGAGAAAAATTAAGACGAGCAATATCCATTCCCGCCTCAATCATTTTCTTTAAAACATCTTCCTGCCAACAGGCAGGCCCAATTGTACATACAATTTTTGTTTTGGTCATATTTTCATCCTTACTGTCTTCTTATTTTTCTTCTGTTTTTTCCTCAGCTGGCTTTTCACCCGATTTCCTGAAATGCACCGGAAATTCGTCAACCAGTTTTTGATCAAGAAAAACCTGCAAATAATACGTGCCCGGTTCTGTAAAGACAATCTGGTTAACATCTGTGGTTACATAAGCTGTTTCCGTTTCATCTTCCAGGGTAAAATATTGTTCCTGGGACTGAGTCACTATCATGGAATGGTTGGGGCTCAGTAATTTCAATTGCTGAATATGAAAACCCGTTCCATGAGACCATGCGCACATAACAGAAAAATGGGGATAAGTCAGAGGAAATTTTTCCCCGGTTACTTCATTAAAAATTCCATAGCAAACCAACTTGTTGCTGGGCAGGGGAATAACCGCATCGCAAAATATTACGTTTAATAATTCAACTTCCATTTCTCCCGAACTCCTTTGATGTTAAACGGGTATTTCTATATAATTCCCCATAATTCCTCTGCAGTTTTTTCCAGCTGTTTTTCAAACAGTTTAAATATTATATTTAATTATAAAACCACTATCGTATTTCTTATGATGGAATTATTTATTCTTCCTAAATTATATTCGTTTCATGATTCAAAAGGAATTTATATGAGATTCCAATGAATTATTACAGAAATTGGGGGACGATTTTAATAATGGATAAAAAAGAAAAATTCAGAAAAATTGCTGGCTGTCTTATGGGAGGCGCTGCAGGCGACGCCCTGGGGGCAGCGGTTGAATTTTGGAGCTGGACAGAAATCAAAGAAAAGTTCGGTAAAACAGGAATTCAATCTTTTCAGAAAGTATATGGAAGGACGGGGGCGATTACCGATGACACACAGATGGCCCTGTTTACCGCAGAAGCCCTTTTAAACGCCCACGAAAGGTTTGTTCACCGCGGAATCACTTCAATTAAAGATTCTGCACGTTATTCTTATCTTCGCTGGCTGGGAACCCAGGGAATTAAAACAGCAGAACAACACCCCCAGCTTTACATGGGCTGGCTCTGGCAACAGAAGGATTTACATCACCGCAGGGGGCCGGGAAACACCTGCCTTGAAGCATTAAAAACTCATCTTAAAGCCTTTGAAGATCCTTCTTTTTCAATTCCCGAGAAACTCAACAACAGCAAAGGATGTGGTGGGGTAATGAGGACGGCGCCCGCAGGCCTGATCAACCTGACAGATCCTTTCCAGGCAGGTTGCAACCTTGCATTAATTACTCACCATCATCCTTCGGGATACCTAAGCGCCGGTTTTCTGGCATTTCTGATAGATAAATTAATGAAAAATACCCCCCTGGAACAAGCATTGGAACAGTCAATAAAAAAAATAACTGAATATCCCCATCGAGAGGAAGTTGTGACAAAAATTACCCAGGCATTGAAACTAAGCGAAACTTCTCTTTCCCCAATCGAAGCTCTTGGAAAGATCGGGCCGGGTTGGGTGGCAGAAGAAGCTCTGGGTGTTGCGGTTTATTGTTCACTTAAAGCTGACAATTATTTGCAGGGAATTCAAATGGCTGTGAACCATGGAGGAGACAGCGACTCAACCGGCTCCATTACGGGAAACATTCTGGGAGTAATACACGGATTGGAAAGTATTCCCCATGAGTTTAAAAACCAACTGGAACTTAAAGATGTAATTCTGGAATCAGCCGAAAAAATAACCCAGGCAAATAAATTGTAAGAATTCATTTGGGGTTTTGCAAATTTGGCAATCTCAATTTAAATCTTGTTTGTTCACAACCCACTTACCTTACGTCAGTGAGCGACTGAATTTTTGCCGGAAAAAAAACTATAATGCGAACAATATGTTCCCCAATTCAGAATTGGGGTGATACAGAGATCACCACGCATCCTGCGGATGCTCGTGATGACGAAATTCGGGTTGGTTCCCGACCCACTTACTTTTTGTCTATGAGCCTGTCTGCCAATAGGTTTACCTGGCAGTTAACATATTTAAAATCATTAACTGTCGAGCCGGAGGGATAAAAAAAACAATGCAGAATAAAATTAACAACAAAACCATTGGAGCATTTGTTGTTAAAATTCATTGCAAAACGAATACTGGTATCAATTCCCATACTTCTGGCAGTCACCATTATAACTTTTTTTCTAATCCACGCTGCGCCCGGCGATCCGGCGGATATTCTCATGAACCCCCGGACCAAACCCGAGGAAAGAGAAAGAATACGAAAAAACCTGGGCCTTGATAAACCGGTTATAGTCCAATACGGCATATGGTTGAAAAACCTGGTTACAAAAGGCGATATGGGTTATTCCCTGGTTACCGGCAGGCCGGTCAAAAAAGTCATTATGGAAAAAATTCCTGCAACCTTACTGCTGATGGGCTCCTCATACATTCTCAGCCTGGCACTTTCCATTCCTCTGGGGGTATGGTCGGCAGTCCGAAAAAACACCTTTTTCGATTACCTGTTAACTTTCTTCTCCTTTTTCGGGCTTTCAGTACCTTCATTCTGGCTGGCACTCATGGCCATATTCTTATTTACCCAGAAACTCGGCTGGTTTCCATCTCTGGGAATGATTTCTGTGGAAACAGGTAACTGGTGGACAAAAACAGTCAATATAATGTGGCATCTTTTTCTGCCTATGATGGTGCTGACCATAAGAAACCTGGCCAGCTGGACCCGATATTTGAGATCATCCATGATTGAAACCCTGCAGGAAGATTACATAAGAACCGCCCGGGCTTTCGGAATACCCGAGGATGACATAACTTTCAAATACGCCCTTAAGCCGGCTTCTCTGCCCATGCTCACCCTTATAGGGTTATCCCTGCCCCAGGTGGCAGCTGGCTCTTTTGTAATTGAGTTTCTATTCGGCTGGCCCGGAATAGGAAGATTGGGCATAGAAGCAATAATGAAAAGAGATTTTTCTGTAATTATGGGCGATATACTCATAGCTTCTGTTTTAATTATTCTGGGCAACCTGTTAGCCGACCTGTTGTATGGCTGGTTCGATCCCCGTATCAGAGTAAAGGATTAAAATGCTGGAAAGAATTAAGAAAGATTTAAAAAAGAATAAGGCCGCCGTTGCCAGTTTATGGTTCCTTCTTGCATTGTTGTTGATTGCTCTCATAGGCCCCTGGCTTACTCCTTACCAACCCGGGCAGATAAATTATGACCTGGGAAGCAAACTCCAGCCCCCCAGCTTCTCTCACCCTTTCGGGACCGACAATTACGGCCGGGATATTCTCAGCCGATGCCTTTATGGCTCCAGAATCACCCTGGTTGTTGGTTTTGGCGCAGTCATAATATTTATAATAATTGGCACAATACTGGGGGCAGTTTCAGGTTATTCTGGCGGAATGATTGATAATATAATTATGAGAATTGTTGACGTGATGCTGAGCCTGCCACTTCTGTTCTTTATTCTGGTTGTACAGTTACTGTTAAGCCCCTCAATTTGGAATGTAATTATAGTAATTGGAATAACCAGCTGGGCAGGCACCTGCCGGTTGGTTCGGGGCCAGGTTTTATCGGTGCGCGAAATGACCTATATCGACAGCGCCCGTTCTATCGGAGCCTCTGACTGGCGGATAATAACCCACCATGTTCTACCCAATGTGATGGGGCCGGTTATAGTTAACGCCACCCTGGGCATAGCCGGCACAATTTTACTGGAATCGGTGCTCTCTTTTCTGGGGTTCGGGGTACAGGAACCTCTGGCTTCCTGGGGCAGTATGCTACATCGTGCCCAGACTTTTATGTTTATTGCCCCCTGGATGGCTTTCTTCCCCGGTTTTTTAATTGTTCTTACTGTCCTGGCATTTAATTTCCTGGGCGACGGACTCAGAGACGCCCTGGACCCACGAATAAGAAAATAACAGTTTCATAATTCCCTGTTTAATACTGAACAATATTAATTATTTACAATATTGTTTTTCTGAAAATTTTTGTTAAAATGTAATAGACTTATTATTATCGAAGGTCCTGCAATGAAAAAAAATAAAGGTTTCACACTTACAGAACTCATAACAGTGATAGCAATTATTTCCATACTGGCATCAATAATCATACCCAATATAAGCCGGGCAAGGGCAAGAGCCCAACTGACGGCATACCTTGAAACATGAAAGCTGTGGGAACAACCATGATGATGCTTCAGGTTGATCAGCCCAATACTGCAATACCCAACAGTACCAATCCGCCAGAACTAATTCCCGATTATTTGACAGCTATGCCCACCTGCCCCAGCGACAACACTTTATACGCGGTCAGGCTCTGTTACAACAATGGAGGAATCGGGCAAAAAATGAATGTCAGGCATCAAAACTGCCCCACCCATGACCAGGAACTGTTGAAAGGGCTGACCTATTCAGGTTGCGGAGGCTGCGGTTGCGACGGAGCAGTACTGAAAGGCTTTTAATTATTTGTCTTCAGAATTCTACACAGAGCTTCCTCAGCTGAATCCAGATCTATTACATCCTGTTTTATATCCATACCCTGATTTCTCAAACGGTTCATCAGTTCAATTACCGGGGGGACACCCAGGCCAAGTTTTTTTATTCCTTCGGTATTTTTAAAGACCAGCGCCGGGGGGCCGTCAAAGGCAATTTCACCTTTATTGAAAACTATGAGATGCTCCACCATACTTGCCACATCCCCCATATCATGAGAAACCATAACAAGGGTTATTTCGGTATCTTTCTGGAGCCTGTTCAGCCTTTCATATAATTCTATGCGCCCTCTTGGGTCCAGGCCTGCTGTGGGCTCATCCAGAACCAGTATAGAGGGCTTCATCGCCAGAATTCCCGCCAGCGCCACACGGCGCATTTCACCACCTGAAAGGCTGAAGGGAGAACGAAACTTATATTTTTCAAAATCAAGCCCCACCCAATCCATAGCTTCTTTAACCCTCTGAGCCACTTCCTCATTGTTCAATTCCATATTTTTGGGCCCAAATGCTATATCTTCATATACGGTTTCCTCAAACAACTGGTATTCTGGATATTGAAAAACCAGGCCCACCTGGAAGCATATATCAGAAAAGAGTTCTTTTCTGTGCTGCTTTTTTGGTTTCAGGTTTATGTCAATGCCGTTAATAATAACTTCACCCTGAGAAGGCTTAAGAAGCCCGTTAAGATGCTGGACAAAAGTGGATTTGCCGGACCCTGTAGGGCCGATTATGCCGATTATTTCCCCTTTTTTTACAGTAACATTAATATCATTCAGAGCTTTATGCTCAAAGGGGGTGCCTTTCTGGTATGAATATGAGAGGTTTTTTATTTGAATTATATCAGGTCTTTTTCCATTCTTCATCGTTGTCAATTTGTTTGATGTTCCCTTTTTTCTTCTCTTCACTCAAAAGGATTAATTTTTTTCCGTTATCCTGCATAATTTTATAATTGGCGCCGCAAAATGCGCAGGAAAATAACTCAACCGTCTCGGTAACGTTAAGATCGCTTTTGCATTTTTTACATTTGAATTTTTGTAATCCCATATTATCACCTGATTTTTTCATTAATAGCATTTACCATTTCATCCACATCAAGAATACCTGGAGGAAGTCCGATTCCCTTTTTGTTTAACCTGCTGGCAAGTTCGGTCATTACCGGAACGTCAAGCCTTAACTCTTTCATTCTTTCTATACAGGAGAAAACTTTCCTTGGTGTGTCATTCATTACAATTTTACCCTCTTCCATTACAATAATCCGATCGGCTTTCATGGCTTCTTCCATGGAATGGGTGATGAATATTATGGTAATTCCTTCTTCTTTATTCAGTTTTTTGGCAGCTTCAAATACTTCTCTGGTTCCTCTGGGATCGAGCATAGAAGTAGCTTCATCAAAAATGATATGCCTGGGGTGCATTGCGATAATTCCCGCAATTGCCAGTCGCTGTTTCTGCCCCCCGGAAAGATGACTGGATGTTGCCTTTTCCATCCCAGCTATTCCCACCGATTCCAGGGCATCAAATACCCTTTTTTTTATTTCATCAGGTTCCACCCCCAGGTTTTCGGGGCCAAAGGCAACCTCTTCCTCTACCACCGTTGCCACCATCTGGTTATCAGGGTTCTGAAAAACCATACCACAACTTTTTCTGATATCCCAGATTTTTTCTTCATTGCGGGTATTCATTCCGTCAACAATAACATCGCCCTCCGTTGGTAAAAGGAGGGCGTTTAAATGCCTGGCAACGGTGGATTTTCCACAACCGTTGTGCCCCAACAGGGCAACAAATTCACCATGTCTTATGGTATCAGTTACCCCATTGAGAGCGTTAATTTGTTTTTCAGTTCCGGGGTTATAAACAAACTCCAGATCTTTTATTTCTATCATATTAAGTTTAGACTAATTCAAGAATCACCATGGGAGCGTTATCACCTTTACGGTTTTCGGTTTTAATAATTCTGGTGAAGCCGCCCTTTCTTTCTTCCCGGTCTTCTCCCTCACTATACTGAGGGCCGATGACGTCGAAAAGATCTCTTGCCACATCTCTATCTGAAACATAACGGAATACCTGTCTTTTTGCAGCCAGGTCTCCCTTTTTGGCCAGAGTTATCATTTTTTCAGCTAACTGACGAACTTCTTTAGCCTTTGCTTCAGTAGTGTGTATTCTTTTATTTTTGAAAAGAGAGGTTACCAGGTTTTTCATCATGGATTGCCTGTGGCCACTGGTTCTCCCAAATCGTCTATTCTTTTTCTTGTGTCGCATTGTTAACCTCCTGATTAAAGTTCCGCGAAGAACCGATTTAGATTTCCGGTTCCTTCAAACTGAACTCGTATGCATCAAGAATACTCTTCACCTCTTCCAGAGATTTCTGGCCGAAGTTTTTCAACTTCATCAACTCAGGTTCCTCGGCTTCGGTTAAATCACGCAGAGTTTTCTTGCCTGCCCGTTTCAGACAGTTCAAAGAACGTACTGACAATCCCAACTCATCGATAGACTTGTCAAGGATATCGTCATCTTTCTTTTGAGGTTCTTCTTCTTCAGGTTCTTCGGGGGGCTTCAAATCTACAAAGAACTTCAAATATTGATTTAATATCTGGGCGCTGTTAGATACAGCTTCGTGTGGAGCCACCGAACCATTGGTCCAGACTTCCAGAACCAATTTATCATAATTGGTTACCTGTCCCACACGAGTATCTTCAACAATGTAGTTTACTTTTCTTATGGGCGAAAATATGGAATCTATGGGGATTCTGTCCAGAATCTGCCCTTCTGAAACCTGTCTTTCCGCGGGGATATAACCCTTTCCCCTGGAAATTTCCAGCTCCATTTTCAATTCGGTATCTTCGTTATCCAGAGTGGCTATAACCTGTTCCGGTGTCAGCACTTCCACCTCGGCGTCAGGAGCGATATCTGCGGCGGTAACTACTCCGCCCCGTTTTCTGATATCTTCGTTCTTTAAACTGGCATCCAGGTAAAGAACCTTGTTTTCTTCGGTCTTTAAATTGAACCGGACTTTCTTCAGGTTCAAAATAATTTCCGTAACATCCTCTACCACGCCGGGTATAGTAGAAAACTCGTGCCGAACCCCTTCAATTTTAACATGGGTTATAGCTACGCCTTCAAGAGAAGACAGCAGAATTCTTCTGAGCGCATTGCCCAGTGTGGTTCCGTGTCCCCTCTCCAGAGGCTCAATAACAAGTTTGCCGAACTTATTATCTTTAGATTCTCTAAAATCTACTTTTGGTTCAATCTCTATCATTTATAACTTCCCCTCTCTATAAAATCGGTTATCGAGAGTAGAATTCAACGATTAATTGGTCATTTACTTGAATATCTGAAAAGTCTTCTTTAACAGGTGTTCCTATTACTTTTCCCTCCAGTTTGTCTCCATCGAATTCCAACCACTGAGGTACCATGTGAGATTTTGATTTTTCTACGCTCTCACGCAGGAATGGGTTTTCTCTGGTTTTTTCCTTTACGGAAATAACCTCGCCGGGCTTGGTCACGTAAGAAGGGATATCAACCTTTCTTCCGTTAACAATAATGTGGCCGTGGTTAACCAGTTGCCGGGCCTGACTTCTCGACGACGCAAACCCCAGACGGAAAATTGTGTTGTCGAGTCTTCTTTCCAGCAAACCTATAAAGTTTTCACCAGCAACACCCTTCATCCGGGCGGCCTTGTTAAAAGTAAGCCTGAACTGTTTTTCGGTAAGATTATATATTCTTTTCAGTTTTTGCTTCTCTCTCAATTGGATTGCATATTGTGTTAATTTTCTCCTTGATGAACCGTGCTGTCCGGGTACGGCTCTTCGTCTTTCCACAGCGCATTTGGGGGTGTAACACCGGTCACCCTTTAAATATAGTTTCATTCCCTCGCGTCTGCAACGACGACAAGAAGGCCCTGTATATCTGGACATGTCAACCTCCTTTAAACTCTTCTTCTCTTACGGGGACGACAACCGTTATGAGGTATGGGAGTCACATCTTTAATAAGGCTGATTTCCAACCCGGCAGCCTGTAAAGATCTGATAGCAGCTTCTCTACCGGAGCCGGGGCCTTTTACATATACCTCGACGGATCTGACGCCGTATTCCTGGACTTTTCTGGCAACGTTTTCAGCAGCCATCTGAGCAGCAAAGGGAGTTGATTTCTTTGAACCTTTGAAACCCAGACCGCCAGCGCTTGCCCAGGCCAGGGTATTACCCCGGGGGTCTGTAACGGTAACTATTGTATTATTAAAGGTGGACTGGATGTGAGCTACACCTTTAGGTACGTTCTTTTTTTCTCGCTTACGAGTACGGGCGCCACCTTTCTTTGCCTTAGCCATTAAAATAACCTCCTAAGTTATTACCAAATTTATCTTCTCTTTATGCCAATACCTCTCTTGGGACCTTTACGGGTCCGGGCATTGGTTTTTGTTC
The DNA here is from genome assembly GCA_964607865.1 of uncultured bacterium. Classification (GTDB taxonomy): domain Bacteria; phylum Vulcanimicrobiota; class JAJTBE01; order JAJTBE01; family CAZSLZ01; genus CAZSLZ01. Next base: position 4,218 of record CAZSLZ010000087.1, on the reverse strand, counting down.
TCTGCCCTCTTAAAGGTAAGCCGCGACGGTGACGGATTCCCCGATAGCAGTTAATTTCAATAAGTCTTCTGATATTCTGGGCAATCTCTCTTCTAAGATAACCTTCCACCTTGTGATTTTTTTCGATATAATCGCGAAGACGGGTTACCTCTTCTTCTGTAAGATTGCGTACCCTGGTAGCGGGATCAACCTGGGTTCCCTTCAGAATTTTTTTTGCGGTGGTTCTTCCAATTCCAAATATATAGGTTAATGAAATATCCACTCTTTTATCTCTGGGTAAATCTACCCCTGCAATACGAGCCACTGTGCACCTCCTAACCCTGCACCTGTTTGTGCTTTGGATTTTCGCAAATTATCCGGACTTTGCCTTTCCGAATAATTATTTTACATTTTTCACATCGTTTTTTTACCGATGGTTGCTTTTTCATTTTATAACCCTCCCTGTAGGAGCAATTTTTTACTACTTATAACGATATTTAATCCGACCACGAGTCAAGTCATACGGAGACAATTCCACGGTCACCTTGTCCCCGGGAAGAATACGGATGAAATGCATTCTTATCTTTCCCGAAACATGGGCAAGAACCATGTGGCCATTGGGTAATTCCACCCGAAACATGGCATTGGGTAACGCTTCAGTTACGGTTCCTTCAACTTCTATCGGTTCTTCTTTTGCCACTGTTCTTCACCCCTCTCTTTCATTTTTATTCATTCCCGGTTTTCCCGGGTGCCGTCAGTATTCTGGGCCCGTCCTCAGTTACAGCCACGGTATGTTCGTAATGAGCTGAGGGTTTTTTATCCCGGCTTATTACTGTCCAGTCATCTTCCAGAATAAACACCTTGTAAGTGCCCATGTTTATCATGGGCTCTATGGCTATTACCATACCAGCTTTCAACTTATGGCCTGTGCCTGCCTTGCCATAATTCGGCACTTTTGGGTCCTCGTGCAACCGCCGTCCCACTCCGTGGCCGGTCAAATCCCTTACCACTGAAAACCCGTTACTTTCGGCATGGGTTTGCACAGCTTCAGAAATATCTCCAATCCGGTTTCCCACGATTGCCTTTTCAATCCCCTTATAAAGGCACTCTTCAGTTACCTTCATAAGTTTTTCCTTAGGTCGTGAAATTTTTCCCACGCTCCATGTATATGCCGAGTCAGCATAATAATCCTTCCATATACAGCCCAGATCTATACTAATTATCTGGCCTTCTTTCAGAATCCGGTCCCTGGATGGTATCCCATGGACCACTTCCTGATTAATAGAAGAATTTATGGTTGCCGGATAACCCATATATCCTTTGAATGCGGGGCGCGCCCCGGCCTTTCGAATATATTTCTCGGCTATTTCATCCAACTCCCAGGTAGAAATTCCCGGTTCTATATGGTTTTTAATTTCCATATGGCAGCCATAATTTATCTGGCCTGCCTCATACATTATTTCTATTTCCCTGGCAGTTCTTAAAATTATCATAACTTTTCTAAATCAGGCTTTTACGCCCAATTTATCCATAATCTCCTCAACAACCTTATCGATGGGCTGTCCTCCGTCCACCTTTAAAAGAAGGCCGGCTTTATTGTAGTAGTCGACCAGCGGTTCGGTTTTCTTTTCATAAACCACCAGCCTGTTTTCTATGACATCCCTTCGATCGTCCTTGCGGTGAACCAGTTCACCGCCGCACACATCGCATATTCCCTCCTCTTTGGGAGGTTTATATACTAGGTGGAAAATCTTCTGGCATTTGCCACAAGATCTCCGGTTTTCCAGGCGACGAATTATTTCTTCTCTTTCTACCATAACTTCTATGACCGCGTCAAGAGCATGGCCCATTTTTTTTAATATTTCGTCTAATTTTTCTGCCTGGGGCACAGTTCTGGGAAATCCGTCCAGGATAAAACCTTTTCTGCAGTCCTGTTCCTGTAATCTTTCCCTTACTATACCCACAGTAATTTCATCGGGTACCAGCTCCCCCCCTGAAAGATACTTGTCAGCTTCTACTCCCAGGGGAGTTTTATTTTTTATTGCCGCCCTGAACATATCTCCGGTAGATATGTGAGGTATGTTCATTTTTTTTGACAATATTTTTGCCTGGGTTCCCTTCCCTGCTCCCGGAGGTCCCAACATTATTAATCTCATAGTATCAAACCTTTTTATTTATTTCATAAATCCTTCATAGTGACGCATCACCATTCGGGCTTCAATCTGTTGCATGGTATCCAGGGCCACCCCTACTACAATAAGCAGAGAGGTACTTCCCAGATATATGGATTTTACATCTGTAAACTGCATTATAAGGGTGGGCGCCACCGCAATTACCGCCAGAGAAACAGCGGAAATTAGAGTGATTCTGCCCATTACTTTTTCCAGATATTCGGCGGTGGGCCGTCCCGGCCTTATACCGGGAATAAAGCCACCGTATTTCTTCATATTGTCGGATACATCGGAAATATTGAAAGATATTGCCGAGTAGAAATATGTAAAGAACATTACCATAAGGAAATACAGGAAATTGTATAAAAAATCCTGGGGATCAAACCAACGGTTAATTACATCCCTTGTAGTAACCAGCCAGGCCGGCGCCGTATCTCCGACAAAACTGGTGAAAGTGGTCGGAAGATGCATAATGGAAACGGCGAATATAATAGATATAACTCCGGCGTTGTTTACTCTTATAGGCAGGTAAGTGTTATGCCCACCGTAAACTTTTCTTCCCACAACTCTTTTTGCATATTGAACCGGAATCTTCCTCTGGCCCTGGGTGAGCATAATAATACCCACAATTAAAGCCACGGTAACAAGGAAGAACAATCCCAGCCTTAACCAGTATTCGGCGCCTTCTATAGTTGCCAGCTCAAAAGTATTTTGAATATAATCAGGCAGACGCAGGACGATACCCGCGAAAATTATAAGTGATACACCGCTGCCAATTCCCTTATCGGTGATAAGTTCACCCAGCCACATAAGGAAGGCTGTTCCTGCAACCAGTGCAAGAATTACAGTTCCGTAATACATAACCTGTAAGAATTTCGATTCGGGTAAAAGGAAAATGGACTGTCCACTGGCGTTAAACCTTGCAAGCGACAGGGTCATCATGGTTCCCTGCAAAAACGCCAGCACCATGGTAAGGCTCCTGATATATTGTCCAATTTTCTTTCTTCCCTGTTCCCCGCCTTCTTTTTGAAGTTCGTGAAGCTGGGGAATAACCACGGTAAGAAGCTGCATAATAATGGATGCATTAATATAGGGGGTAATACCCATTGCCGTGATGGCAAAGTTATTCAAAGCACCTCCGGTGAACATTCCCAGAAACTGGAACAATCCCGGTTTATCGAGAAGGCTTCGCCAGACAGGCAGGTTGACCCCTGGTACAGTTATGTGGACGGTAAGCGCAAAAATTGCAAACCCACCGGCCATCCATAACAGCCGGTCTCTGATGTCTTTAACTTTGAGGCCATCCAACAGAGTTTTAAGCAATTATATCACCTCTGCTTTCCCCCCGGCAGCTTCTATAGCTTCTTTAGCACTTTTACTAAATTTGGTAGCTTTAACAGTCAGCGCCTTGGTAATTTTTCCATTAGCTAAGACTTTTACCGGTTGGTCAATATTGTTAATAAGATTAACCTGATACATAACCTCGGGGGTAATTTCCTCGGTGCCCTCGATGGTATCCAGGTCTCTTAATGAAACCAGTTGAAATTCCTGTTTAAATTTATTCTTGAAACCCCGGAATTTAGGCAACCTGGCATACCACGGGGTCTGCCCGCCTTCAAAACCCGGGCCCTTGCCGCCGCCGGAGCGACAGTTCTGTCCATTGCTTCCCCGGGTACAAGTCTTTCCGAGTTTTCCACCTCTACCCACTCTTTTAGAGCGTTTCTTGGCTCCCTTGGGAGGTTTTAAACTAGTGAGATCCATTTTTCTTCCTCCTAGATATGGTCTAATTTCTATTAATGACTAGGCTAATAATTCCTCCACGGTTTTACCTCTTAACCGTGCAACTTCTTCGGCCCGTTTAAGGTTTTTAAAACCTTTTATGGCGGCATAAACAATGTTAATCTGGTTATCAGAGCCCAGGGATTTGGTAAGAATATCATGAACACCAGCCAACTCGGCAACAGCGCGGACAGCGCCGCCGGCAATAACACCGGTTCCGGGTGCGGCAGGCAACATTCTAACCTTGGCTCCACCGGATTTTACATCTATCTCGTGAGGAATGGTAGTT
>CAZSLZ010000086.1:0-14275 GCA_964607865.1 uncultured bacterium | reverse complement strand
CTCCCGGGGTTTACCACGGCTGGATGGCGCTGGAAGACGATACCCAGCTTATTTCCATAGCCAGTGAAGTTTACAACCGGGAAAAACCCGACGAAGTCAGAGTCCCCCCGGAATCTTTCGGCTTCGAATGGGAAGTAAAAGGTAAATAACTTATTTTTTCAATATAAAAAGGGCGTCAATGACGCCCTTTTTTTTGATGTAACTTTTTTGTTGAATCCAGAGAATGAAACCCTAAACCAGAATTTCCTTGAGTTTTTGCCGGCATTCCAAAGCGCCCTGGTTGTAATGAGCCTTTTCGTATGCAACCAGAGCCTGTTTGTAAAAGTGCTGGGCATTGTCCCTGTCGTCCATTTCCTCGTAAACTTTTCCCATACGTATATAGACATCGCCCTGGGAAAGCAGGTTCCCGGTGCGGTGATATTGATTCAAGGATTTGGTATATTGTTTCAGGGCTTCTTTCCAGTTTCCGTTATCCTGCTCTGTGGAGGCAATATTATACAAGGCGTCGCCCTGCCCCGCATTATCTTCCAATTCTTCATAAATGGCATAAGCCTGAATATAACAATTGTTTGCCTCAGCTGTTTTTTCCAGCTCTTCATAAACCGACCCCATATTCAAAAGAGAATCCGCAAGATACTTCTTCTCATCAAGTTTTCTGTAAAGGGTAATTGCCTCATCTAACATTTCATAGGCTTTTCCGGGGTCCTCAAGATCCAGGTAGGTATTGCCCAGCTTGTATTTGCAATCGGCAACCCTGGTTTCTATACCCAGTTTCCTGTATATTTCTAAAGATTCCTTAAGGTTATTCAGCGCCAAACCAAATTCTAGATTATTGTAGTACATTTTACCAATCTGATAGTGAACATCTGCCACAGCTTCTGTGTCTTCCAGCTCCTCGTAATGGTCAAGAGCGGTAAAAAACGAACTGTTGGCAACTTCAAAATTATTCAGCTTCAGAGCCGTAAGGCCAAGGTGAAAAGCAGCGTCAGCCAGGTTTTTGTTCTCTTCTAAAACATCATATATTGAAACTGCCGACTCAAAATATTCCAATGCCCGGGGATATTCATCAATTTCCAAAAAGACCTTGCCCAAGTTATAGCATACGTCTGCGATTCTGTCTTCTTCGTTATCGAGTTTCTTATAAATATCCAGGGCTTTTTCCCAGTTCTTTACAGCTTCGTGTTCCTTACCCCAGCCCAGATAGACCTGGGCCAATTTGTAGTAGGCATCTGCCTGTAAAGAAAGTTCATTTTCGCGGCGGGCATAATCCAGGGCCTCTTTTATAACTGTTTCAGCCCCTGCATAATCCTCAGCTTCCATCAACCCGGAACATCTATTAAATTTTTCCTTTATATAATCTTCCATAATTATTCGCCAATATTACATATTATAATAAACGTCAATCTTTCCTCTTAAACAGAAATTATATTTTCTCATTATAAACAGGGCCGGTAAGCTTCAGGTTTCACTGTTATGGGGATGATAACGCTGATGATTGTTTTTTACCAAACTTGGACTGGAATGAATTTTTAATCCATGTCCTCCAGAAGCTGGGCCAGTTCTGCCCAGTTTTCCATTTTTGTTTCAATTTCTTTCTGCAGATTTGAATATTCATCCACCAATTCCTGAAGTTTCTCCGGCTCTCCCATATTCTCCGGCTTTTCCATATCCGTTTCCAGTTCATTCAACCGGGCTTCTTTTCTGGAAATTTCCGCTTCCATCAAAAAACTTTTTTCTAATAATTCCTTTTTATTAACAGATTGGCCTGCTTTTACATTCCTGGAGGGTTTCAAATAAACTCTTGAAGATTTCTGTTCATTTGGTTGCAGGTTCGCTTCCTTTTTTTCTTCTTCTTTCTTATTTTTGTAATAATCATAACTGCCGGGATAATTTTTTAAAACCCCGTCTTCCATTTCCATTACCCGGCTACAAACCTGGTTGATAAAATATCTGTCATGGGAAACCACAAGAATAGTTCCCTGATAACCATTCAGGGCTTCCGCCAGTACTTCCCTGGACTCAAAATCCAGATGGTTGGTCGGCTCGTCCAGCAACAACACATTAGAAGTGGAACAGACCATCTGGGCAAGCGCCAACCGGGCCTTTTCTCCGCCGGATAGTATAGAAACCTGTTTATAAACATCATCGCCATGAAAAAGAAAACAGCCCAGCAAGGTTCGAAGACGGTTATCGGAAAGGTCAGGAGGGGCATAGTGGCGTAATTCTTCAATAACAGTATTATGTGGATCCAAGCTCTCAGCCTGGTTCTGCTCAAAATATTTGATGCGGGCATTGGGGTGAACCTTTAACTTTCCCCGGTATTGGCGATCCTGCTGGGACAGAATTCGTAAAAGAGTGGTTTTTCCGCAGCCGTTTTCACCTACAATTGCTACCCGTTCTCTGTCCTGTATTTCAGCCTGGCCTTGAAAACTTACCGTTTTATCAGGGTATTCCTTTTCCAGGTCAGCAAATTTATAGACAACCGATAATTCCCGCTCGTCATGGTTGAAAGAGAAGTTTACCGTTTTTAAATCCCTCTCTGGGGCTTCAACTATATCCATTTTTTCTAACTGTTTTACCCTGCTTTGAACCCGGCTTGCCAGTGTAGCCTTATAACGAAACCGTTCAATAAAACGCAAATCTTTTTTCAATTTCTGCTGTTGGTTTTTAAATGCCTTCTCCTGAAGTTCCCGTTCCTTTTCCCTGGCATTTACAAAAAATGAATAATTGCCGGGGTAAACCCGAATCTGTCCCTGGCGGAGATAAAGAGTCCGGGTGGTTACCCTGTTTAGAAAGTAACGATCGTGGGACACAATAATGACAGCTCCGGGATAGGTTTTAAGGTAACCCTCCAGCCATTCAGTGGCTTTAAGGTCCAGATGGTTTGTGGGTTCGTCCAGTAAAAGTACATCTACATTTTTTAACAGAAGTTTGGCAAGTTCTATTCTCATCTGCCAGCCCCCACTGAAAACCGAAACTTCCCTTTCCTTATCTTCCAGGTTAAAACCCAGCCCCTGAATTATCTTATCGATCTTCCAGGAAACTTCGCCTCCTCCTTGATGCAGAAATTTTTCGTGAAGGTTGGAGTACTCAATTATCAGTTCCTCCATCCGGTCAGGGTTTTCAGCCCAACGGGTCATTTCTTCTTCCAGAAAATGGAGCCTGTTTTCCATTTTATTTAAATCGGGAAGAGCGGATCTTAATTCTTCAAAAACAGTGTTGCCGGGGGTAATGGTTACCTCCTGGGTCATCCGCGCAACCCTGGCGCCGGGATCGATTACTATTGACCCGGAATCGCCCTCAATTTCTCCATGTATAACTTTTAAAAGAGTGGTCTTTCCGCTGCCGTTCACGCCAATCAGGCCGACTTTCTCTCCGGGGCTGACCTGAAAGGATACCTGATCCAATACCTGTTTTTCTCCGTAATGCTTGTTTAAATTATTTATATACAACATAATTATTCACGATTTTACTTCATTAAATACCTTATTTATGGTAAATATTAAGAATAGAATTTTCGACTTACTATAGCACATGAGCTGAATCAATACAAGCCCCAAATAAGCTTGTGAATAAAGGAAGTAATTTTTTTCTGTAGAATTTTTTTAATATGGGCGAAAATAACGTGATAATTGATGAAGAAATAAAACAGGTTCCAATGAGGAATACGCCGGGCAAATCTTCAAATACAGAACATTCCTGGCATATTCCTCTGGCCATTGCTTTTATCTGTGCGCTGCTGGTTATCTGGTTTACAAATACCCGTATCGGCAAGTTGCTGGAATATAAAACCTACGATTGGCGGACAGCTTTAAGAAACAGGGAAATTTTCACAGACTTTCAGGCTGAAACCCACTACAGAAACCCTGATATCATTATTGTTCCTGTTGATGATAAGACTCTGGATTCCATAAATGATCCCCTGGTTTTCTGGGGGCCAATCTGGAACAAAGTATTCAATGCCCTGATTGCCAACGATGTTAAAGTAATAGGGCTCGATTATATCTTTAAAGTTTCCTTTGATGAATATACAAATAAACAGTTAGAAGAGATCAGCCTGGCAATGAAAAATTCAGATGAAGGCGATGACTGCCTGGCGATTATAGAGCAGTTTAAAACCAATTATGATTTTCAGTTTTTAAGGGCTATTCAGTCGGGGAAGATCGTTCTGAGTGTTATGAGCGATAAACAGGGAAAGATAAATAAACCTTTTCGGAGTTTTTATCTTGTTGCCACACATGTCCCTCCTCCGCCGGGCCGGGAAAGCAAAATGCGGAATGTGGGAATTATCAATACAAAGCCTGACTTTGACCGCATCGCCCGGAGACAGTTTTTACTGATGAGCTCAAATTATGATTCTACTTTTAAAAACTACTATTTTATCCATGGAATCAACGGCATTGTTCCTATTATTTTCGAGGAATACAGGGGCGGACAGGAAGAGTTTTTCAATTTTGACCTGGTATTAGCCAGCAGGACTCTGGGCAAACCTGTAATTAACACAGACAACCGGTTTTTTCTGGGAGAGGCAGCAATTCCTCATAACAGAAAATTTGAATTCATAATCAATTATATAGGTGATACAGGTACATTCGTTGGCAAACATTCCCTTGTTGATCTTTATGAAAAAGCCCTGGAAGGCGACAATGAATTCTTCCGAAAGAATTTCGCGGGAAAGTCCGTCCTTATAGGCCCAGGTTACACCGGCTCCACAGACCTGGTCAATACCCCCTATGATATTCTCGGAGGGCTGGAAATGTACGGAATTGAAGTCCACGCAAATCAACTGAACACATTGATTAATCAGGATTTTATCAGGCAGAATGCAAAACTACAGGAGTTTCTTGTCATTCTGGCGCTGGCATTGATTATGGGGTATATCAGCTATTACAAAACACCAGGCTTCTCATTTTTTTTGGGTTTGATAATTGGAATCTTATATACCATAATTTCGTTTTTTGTTCTATATAAATATAATTTCTGGATAAACCTGGCATCTCCACTGCTGGTTTTACCCATAGTTTTTGGAACGGTTTACGCTTATCGCTTTATAATTGAAGGCAGGGAAAAACGCTTTATCAGGAAGGTGCTGGGTAGATATGTATCTGAGCAGGTAGCCCAGGAGATTCTCAAGGATCCTTCCAAGCTGGCGCTGGGAGGAACTCGAACCGAGGTGTCTGTTCTGTTCTGCGATATTAACGATTTTACCACCTACAGCGAAACAACGCCTCCAGAAGATATAATTGCCATTATCAACGATTATTTCACACGCATGGAAAGGGTTATATTCAAACATAACGGCACTTTGAAACAATTTGTGGGCGATGAAATAATGGTTATCACCGGCGCCCCCCAGCCTAACCCGAAGCATGCGGAGCAGATTTGCAATATAGCTGTGGATATGTACGCAGAATTGAAGAAATGGCAGAAAGAACGGAAGGAACTGGGCTTATATGCCTTCGATGCAAAATTTGGAATACACAGCGGAGAAGTCGTGGCGGGAAATGTAGGTTCTCCCAACCGGACAGAATATTCAACTATAGGAGATGTGGTTAATACAACAGCACGGATAATGGATTTAACCAAGAAAGCCGGGGCTTTTGTATTGATAAGCGGTGCCACTTATCAGCAGGTAAAGGATAAATTTGAGGTAAGGGACAAGGGGGCATATCCGGTAAAGGGAAGAGATCAGGAAGTTAAAGTTTACGAGCTTATAGGAAGAAAAAATGAAAATGAGGAATGACAATGATCAAAAAGAACGCCCGAATAATTATTTCAGTTATGTTTCTAATATTCTCATTTATACACCAGGCTTTTGCCCTGGGAAAACAAGTGGGTATGGTAATGGAAGTAAAGGGAAATGCAGAATTGGTAGTTGACGGAAAAGGTGAGAAATTATCGCCAATGCAACTGCTGATGATTGGGGATAGAATTCAGACCGGTGAAAATGCCAGGGTTCAGGTGGTAATGTTTGCCAACAATCGCGCTCTTTATCTGATGCCTTCATCAATGGGTGAAGTTAACGAAACAGGGCTGAAGATTTTAAAAGGCAAAATTGAACGGGAACAAAAGGTTAATTATCCTCTTCCCAAAAATCTGGCGCTGGAATCCCGGAAAGTACTGGGTGAAACTGTTCGTTTTGGACGGAAAAACGGTTCATTGAGATCCAACACCGAATTTGCCCTCCCCTCGGAAAATGCCAGCGTATTCAAAGAAAACGTAACCCTTAGCTGGATTCCCCTGGTAAACGAGGATATTATATATTTAAGTGTCGAGAGGCAAGAAGAAAATGGCGACTGGGTAATAATGGCAGATAAGCAGAAATTAGAAGGAACCAGTACTTTTTATGTTTTTAAGAAATTGGAGCCTGGGCGGTATTCAGCATTTATTGAAACCGGTACAGGCCGTCCAGTGGAAATTGCCAGGATTCGATTCAACGTTTTATCAGAGGAAAAAGAAACAGCAATAAAAGAACAAATGGAAATAACCAGGCGACTATTAGGGAAAAACCCCAACGATTTAAAACCCCGGATGGCTATGGTTGCCTATTTGATGGAAAATAAGCTCTATATGGAGGCCCTGGGACAGGTGGAAAAACTTCGGTTGTTATTGCCGGGTAATGAAAATGTTGATACGTTTAAAAAACTGATATACAAGAAATTCTTGATGAATTAAAGACGGGAAGTGGTTATATGAAAAGACGGTTATTGTTAGTTTTGTTAATTCTGGGCCTGATGATTGCAGGTTATTTACTGGCAGAGTCGAGGGTTGAGGCCAGAGACAAAGCATTCGGCATCATTCTGGAAACCAGAGGCCAGGTAACCCTGGTTGAAGGCAACAATGCAAGAAAGGCTTTTGAGCTTATGCCCCTGGAATCGGGAGTTACCATAAAGACCGGCAGGGATGGAAGTTTATCTTATGTTAAATATTCAAACGGCCGTGAATACAGGGTAGGCCCCAATTCAGTGATATCCATTACCGGTATCAATGCGGTGGTGGAAAGCGGAGAAAAAACTCCGGTTTTTAAGAAAAGCAAACTTCCCCTGCCCAAAAACCTGGTTTTGAATTCCCGCAAGGTTATGGGCGAGGTGGGTTACCTTCATGAATTATTTTTCAACTTTCCCAGAGAAAATGAGGTCCTGGCGGTAACGGATTTTACCATTGAATGGGCTGGAAAAAATTCAGAAACAGCGGATCTGGTGATTATGGAAAAGGACGCAACCGGGGAAACTCCTTGCTTTACAGTTATGGTGCCTAACCAGAAAGGAAAAAAGCAATACAGGTATGCCAATGACACCAGCAAAGCCTTTCATTTGAAACCCGGAAAGGAATACGTCATCACCCTCTCCAGCATTATTGACGGCAACAGCCTTTCAGTATCCAATAATTTCAGGATAATAAGCGAGAAAGAATTAAAAGAGCTTGAATCTACCCGCCGGACTTTTGAAAAGGCATTAGAAGAAAACCCTGATTATGCCAGGCTGTATTTACTTATGGCAGATTATTACCGCCAGCGCCAGTTATATCGTGATTCCATAAAAATGGTGAAAAAATATCTGGATAAAAAACCGGATAATCCTTACGCATATTATTATCTTGGCGAGCTTTATGATGACCTTGACCAGGGCAACAGTTCCTCCCAGGTTAGAGAAAGCTATCAGAAAGGCAGCGAACTGGAGGCAGGCACCAAGTGAAAAAATCAGTTTTATCAGTTTTCATTTTGTTGATCTTTATTTGCCCGGCTTTTGCTGAGGACGATCTTACCAAAATAGAACCGGGCTGGCAGGTGGGGCCGATTTTTATGAATTTTTCACAGAAAGACGTGGAACGGGTCTATGGTGAAGCCCAGTATTATGAATTGTCTGACAGCGATGACGGCAAACCCATGTTCATGCTGGAATATAAAGAACTGGGTTTGAATATTATTTTTAAGAATTTTAAAATGAATACCATTGAAATTAACCAGCCCAACTATATCCTTAAAGATGTGGTAAGGGTGGGATGCGACGTATCAAAGGTTAAAGATGTGCTGGGCAACAACTATATTCACGAGGAATTCTTATGCCCGGATTCTCCCGGAATTCCCGATTATAAAATGATTTATCGGGGAATAGTATTTGAGGTAGAACACGACAGAGTAATCAAAATTACTGTCAAAAAAGTATAATACTGCAATAATTCAGAAAATTGCCATGATTTATAATTATACAACAGCATCACCTGCTTCGAGAGATTCTTTCGTTCGCTGGCCTGTGGTAAGTTAGTTGGAGGGGCAACCCACATACCTTTCGTCTGTGAGCGCCATGTTCTTTTTTATTTTCCACCCAGTTGCAATGCAAACGATATTTTCAACATTATTAATGGGCCCGGTTTGAAACCGGGGAAGCAATGTTCACCACAAAGTTGAATTCCAGCTTTATTCGTTCTGTTTGCGGAGGAATTTTAAGATATTTTATACTGACAGGAAATTTTATTTGACAGATTAGTGTTTCTTTTCTTAATCTTGTTGTTTTTTACCGCTGTGGCCAATGCTTTTTTTGAACCCGTTAAAACTACAAGCCTGCTTGCCCGGGTAATAGCGGTATATAGAAGGTTTCTCTGAAGCAGAATGAAATGGCCGGTATAAAGCGGAATTACCACTGCGGGGAATTCCGACCCCTGGGCTTTATGAACAGTGGTAGCATAAGCCAGCTTAAGTTGATCCAATTCATGGATTTCATACTCTACAATATTTTCATCAAAATCAACCTTTAGAACCTGGTTTTCCTTGTCGATTCCCGCAACCCGCCCCATATCACCGTTAAAGACCTCTTTTTCGTAGTTATTTGCAGTCTGCATTACTCTATCTGAAATTTTAAAATTCTTCAGGGCAAAGTCACCGGGGTTAAGAATTTTCTGAAGTTTGTTACACAGAGAAGTCGCGCCGAGATCTCTTTTATTCATGGGAGTCAGAACCTGAATATCCTCCATGGGATCGAATCCAAATCTTTGAGGTATCCTTTCGGTAACACTTTTAATAATCAGCTCTTCAATCTTTTCTTTTTCATCGGTTTCAATGAAATAAAAGTCTGCCAGTTTGTCCAGGTCCGGTGCCGGCACCCTGGGCATTTGCCCCCGGTTTACCCGGTGAGCGTTTCTTATTATCAAACTGCGGGCTTTCTGCCGGAAAATCTCTGTAAGGTGATAGGTGGGAATAACCCCCGTATCCAGCAAATCCGACAGGACGTTTCCCGGCCCCACGCTGGGCAGCTGATCCTTATCCCCCACAAGCACAAGGTGAGAATCGGGTTTTATTGCTGATAACAGAAAAGCAAACAATGAAATATCTATCATGGAAATTTCATCCACGATTATCCAATCAGCTTTGAGAGGCTTTTCCCGGCCATGTTCAAAACAGTTCTGTTCAGGTTTAAATCTTAAAACACGATGAATAGTCCGGGCTTCCATATTAACAGCCTGGCTCATTCTCTTGGCAGCCCTCCCCGTGGGGGCGCAGAGCTCCAGTTTATCTCCCCGGTTCAGCAGTATCCCAACCAGCGCCGTTAATATGGTGGTTTTACCCACACCCGGCCCCCCGGTTATTATTGAAACCTTATTGTTCAAAGCCAGCTGTATAGCTTCTATCTGAGAGGGAATCAACTCAAACTTCACATTCTTTTCTATCCACTTTTTTATTGTTTCTGTTTTTATACGAGGTAACCGTGAGGGAGTTTTTAAAAGATCAGCCATCATTTCAGCGGAATTTTTCTCAGCTTTATAAAGGTCGACAGGATAAACCCTATTCTCTTCAATTTCCACTTGTTTTTCATTGTTCAGTTTTTCCAGAGATTCTTCAATAGTCTGGGATGAAATTTCAAATTTCTCAACTTCATAGATGAGTTTTTCTTTTTCAACAAAACAATGGCCGGTTTCGCTGGCTTTTCTTAAAATATATACCAGTGCAGATTCTGCCCGGGCAGGGGAGTTTTTTTCGACCCCCATATTCCGGGCAATTTTATCAGCTATAATAAAACCAATACCCTGAATATCCCTGGCCAGACGGTATGGGTTTTTCTTTATCAACTCCAGGGTCCGATCACCATATCTCTTATATATCTTAACCGCCCTGGAGGCGCCCAGGCCATACCCTTGCAGAAAAATCATAATGTTGCGGATATTTTTCTGTTCATTCCAGGCGTTCTTTATTTTTTCAATTCTTTTTTTTCCTATTCCCGGTACCTTCTTCAATTGTTCAGGGTGATTCTGAATGATTTCCAAAGTTTTGCAGCCAAATTGTTTGACCAGTTTTGAGGCATAATGGGGGCCGATACCTGGAACCATACCCGAGCCCAGGTATTTTCTTATGCCTTCCAGAGTGGAAGGTGTTGTTTCCCGGTAAGATTCCACCTGGAACTGTTCGCCGAATTTTTTATGTTTCACCCAATTACCTTCGAAAACTCCAGTTTCTCCCGGTTTCAGGGAAGCAATTTTGCCCACTACAGTAACAATGTCATCATTTTCATTGGAAATACGCGCCACAGTGAAACCTGTTTCCGGAGAATTATATACTATCCGGTCAACCACGCCTTTAATTGTAGAATGTTTGTCCTGAGATTCGGAAATCATGGCAACTCCAATTGTTTTTACATTTTTTTTACAATTGTTATGTTTATATTTTTTTTCCTTGTGTTATAATAATAACAGAATTTATAACAGCTCTCAAATTGTTTTATTGAAAGGTTTTTTTATGAGCAATATACCACAAGGCAACAATCCTGCCGCCAGAAACACCGGAATAAAGCCGGGTAAAATAAAGACACCCTCTGTTTCCCAGCGGGTCCAACCCGGGGAAGACCCGGGAGAGATGGTATTGGAATATGTATGTTCCAAGGGAGATGTGGAATATCATTCCATCAATGACAGTTTTGAGGGTGTCCGCCAGCACGAGATGCATCATATAGAAGAATATCATGAAATTGCCAACAGACTGGGCTTGAAAGTGGTTAATCCCGATATAAAAGTTTTTTCTGAATTTATGGGGAAAATCAACAGGAAAGTAGCAGTGGGAGGAAAGGCAACCTGCCATTTTACCGCTGCAATTGACGGCCAGGAAGTTATTGTGCCCGTATCCAAAGATGGATTTATAACCGATCATGAAATTGCCAGGAAGCTGGAATTGGAAAAAAAGAAACAATCGGGAATTTTGAGCAAAGAAGAGAAAAAAAAGAATAAAAAAGATTCCCAGAATCCGGTGAACTTATTTATGAAAGGTCAGGATTATATAATTACCCATTGATTCAGAAGGTATGCATCCTTTTTTTATTCCACATAACATTCTTATTTGAATTGGAGTTTTAGTTTATTAGTTGTAAGTTTACAACCCATCTGCTTGCAGTATTGAGCGTCCGAATCTTTTTCATTTTTCACCCAACTCTAATACGAACATTATATTCACTAATTCTTAACTGGGGTGGTACAGAGCTCTCCACTTCGCTGGCGCTCCCCGCGATGACAAATAACCTGCCTGAAGCCTGTCACTGCGAGCCCTGAAAGGTGACAACCTGAAGAAATGTCGTCATTGCGAGCCTCAAAGAGGCGTGGCAATCTCAATTTAGATCGGGTTGGTTCAAAAAAAAGAAACAAATAATTTGTGCCGACAACGTGACATATACATAACATGAGGATATTCTGAGTTGTTCCCTACCCAGTTACCCCGTTCTCTGCAGGGACAATATAGTATTTCTGGATAAATATATCTTGTCACCGGGGAAGATAATCCGGCTTTGATCTCTTCGCAATGATATACCATTAACAAATGTGGGGTTAATTTTAGACTTCTGCTCCAGGAAGAACCTTCCCTCCTGAAAAGTCAGCACCGCGTGAAGGCGGGAAACCTCGGGGTCCAGAATACGGATATCGCAGGATGAGCCTCTTCCAATAAACAGCATGGTTTTAGTAATGGGTATTCTTTCAATCTCTTTTTGCTGGAATGGAAACGAAATAAGAATGCTGTAATGGCGAAGCGCCCCAATGACCCGGTTGTTGAGAAAACTGATAACAGTCTGACCCATTGAAATTAAATCACCATTGTTTAAAATTATCTTTTCATTTTTACCAACTTCATATTCGTTAACCTGGATCGGCTCGTCTTCCTTGTTAATTAAATAAAGCCTGTCCTGGGTGTATTCCAAATATCCCTGGGTATTGGAAATGCCCGGTTCATTTATCTCTATATCGTTTTGCCTTTCATCTCCGGCAGAGCCAAAAGTTATCTGCTTGCCTTCCCGGACTTCTTCTGACATAATGGAAACCTTGTTTCCGGTATCAGGCCCTCGTAAAACCTCGAAAACATAATCAATATTAAAAGAACTGATAGCTTCAGGAGTTTCCATTTCTATGGTTTCGTTGGATAAAGCTTCCATCTCCAGTTCGATCTCTTTTTCAATATCAATTTTTGATTCCTCGGTTTCAATATCGGTTGCCTTATGAATAACCATTACAGTATTGCCCGCCAGGATTGTATCTTTATCATCAAGAACATTTTCAAATTCACGGCCAATCAGCTTTTCCCCATCCTCTGTTTCAATTACCCTGAAAACCTTCAGGGAAGCATCAGGATCTTCAGCTTCAAAAACAGAAAATTTCCTTAACTTCGGATTCCAAATTAATAATGCCAGTTCATAAGGAATAGATTTATCACTGAGAAGAATGCCATAAGTATCTCTGATATCTCCCCGGCCTTTTCTGCGGCCGATAATTACCAGGTTTTTATCCAACTCAAAAACCTTGCCCTGGTCGGGGCCGTTTACAATTATCAGTTTATAACCGGTTTTCAGGTTCTTTTCGCCCCGCTCCTCGCCTTTTTTAAACTTATCCCATACCAGGGCGCAAGCCTGTTGAAACTGGTCCCGTATGGAAACAATCTCAAATTCCAGATCGCTGAGTTTAACCTTATAACCCGGATTCAACAAGGATTTCTTAACCTGCCTGTTATTCACAATAACGGGAAATTTTTCATCCCGGCTGTAAATTACATATTTTTCCAGGGCTTCATCCCAGCGTAAAAGGGCGTGCTCCTTACCCACCGTGGGTTCATTAAACAAAATGTATTTTTCCTTCTTTTCACCCAGGAAGGTACTTTTTCCCAGGATTATTTCACGCTGGTTCAGCCGAAAACTGCTTCCTTCATCTATTCCAAAAGTTACCTGAATCTGATAACCTGAATCGAACAACTCATCGGAAACAATCCGGGAAGCCCTCTCAAAGGGGGACCCGATTTTAGAGATAATCTCCGGTAACCTTAAAGATTCCAATGTCGTTTCCGGTTTATCCATACAGACACCTTCCTAATATTTTTTTTAGTATTTTCAGTTATATATGAATAAATCCTTCATTATACAAGAATAGAAATCATCAAAAGGAAGTAAAAAGAATATATAGAAATTGTTACCTATGAATAATGGCCATAAGGATAAAAACTGCAAATATAAAATCCTGCACATCGATGACGACCCAGGGTTTCTAAAATATTTTTCAGTGCTTTTTGGTAATTATTTTAATATTAAACCCCTGCAGGATCATAATGACATGGAAGCTGAACTGGCCAGCCATTGTTGCGATGCTGTGGTGATTGATTATGATATGCCCAGACAGAATGGAATTGATTTGCTTAAAAGAATAAAAAAAAATTGGCCACTATTACCAGTAATTTTTTATACCGGACAGGGCAATGAAGAAATTGCCAGAGAAGCTTTTATTGCCGGAGCCTCGGATTACTTCATTAAAAAGGCCGGTGAACTGGCAAAAAAGGAAAAAATTATAAATTCAATTGCAAATGCCATAGAAAAAGCCCGGACTCAAAAAGCCTTCCAGGAAAGTGAAGCTCTACTGAAAGCTGTCTTTAACAGTTCTCTTCAGAATATAAGCGTAGTAAGCCCCGAGGGAATAATAATGGAAATGAACGAAACAGCTTTAAACCGGCTTGGGCTGGATAAGAGAAACATCATCGGAAGGAAATTCTGGGAAATACCCGATATTAAGCTGCTTTCTGCAGAAAAAAAAGATATGCTGATTCATTTTTTAAAAAAAGCAAGCCAGGGGGAAACAGTCAGGTTTATTCTAACCGATGAAATCCAGGGCGAACTTATAGCCTTTGACAATTCCTTTCAGCCTATATTTGACAGCAACGGCAAAGTAAGCGCCATAATTCCCGAGGCAAGAGATATTTCAGAAATAGTCTCATCGGAGCTGAAACTTCAACAGAGCAAGGAAGATCTCAACTCTATCCTATCGGCAC
>CAZSLZ010000085.1:0-14402 GCA_964607865.1 uncultured bacterium | reverse complement strand
CGCGCCCGTCCGCCAGGATCAGCGTATCGCCGTCGACGATCTCCACCACGCGGCTGTCCGGCTTGTTGCCCCTGCTGATGGAGTTATAGCCCAGAAATATACGGAAGTCGGAGATGTGGTTTCAGGCGGCAAACCTGTTTATCAGATTCGCACCACCAGGGACACCTATTTTGTAATTAATGTGCCCAGCATCCATATAGATGAAATACACATAGGGGATAAGGCAGAAGTAAATTTTTACGAACAACCTGCAGAATTCATAAAGGCAGAAGTTATTGAAATCAAACCCGTATCCGATCCCCAGTCCCGCTCGTTTCAGGTAAAACTTCTTCTTGATAAAGCTCCCATTCTTCAAAATTATACAGGAACCATCGGAAAAGCTCATTTTAACCTGGGTGAATTGTTCAAGGGTAATTTTGTTCCTGTTTCCAGCCTTATGCGGAAAGAAGACGGCAAGGGTTTTTACCTGTTTTATATTGATGATAAAAACCAGGCAAGAAAAGTATATGTGGAATTGTTCAAAATAAAAGACAATCTGGCTATGGTGGAGGGCCAGTTGCCTCAGAAAGCGCGGGTTGTAATTTCGGGACAGGAATATCTCAGCGAGGGCACCCAGGTTAAAATTGTAAGCGCAATGAATTCCCAGAAATTTGTAACCCCGGACAAAACCCCATTTTATAAGATGACCCCGAACCAAGAAAATTTATAAGGAGTAACATTGAATAAGTTAATACGGTTAGCAGTAAAAAATCAATCATTAACTTTTTTTACAGTTTTTATAATTCTTGTGGTAGGAATTCAGACTTTTCTGAGCCTGCCCCAGAATGAAGATCCGCAGTTAGAAATCCGAGTGGTACAAATTGTTACCTATTGGCCGGGTGCAACCCCTGAAGATGTGGAATTGTATGTAACCAAGCCCATTGAGGAATCGGTTTCCAAGCAGGATGACGTAAATGAAATTTCTTCTCAATCTTTGCCGGGTGTATCAGTAATAACTGTTACTATTTCCGATTACGTTTCCGTGGAAAGGGTCAAACGCGCCTTTCAGGATATTCGAAACTATGTAAACGATTCCCGGGGGGATCTGCCCCAGGGAATTAACGGGCCGGTAGTAAATGACAAATTCGGCGAAACCAAAGCTTATGTTATCGGGCTGGTTTCAGAAACCGGACAGCATTCCTACCGCCAGTTGGAATCGCTGGGAAACAGGATTAAAGACAAAATTCAAGCCATGGATTACGTGGGCGAATTTGAATTAATGGGTGTTCAGGACGAAAAGATTTATATAGATATTTCCATGGACTATTTCACAAACTTAAGTATAAACCCCCATGAAGTCTATAACGCAATTGATTCACAAAACATACAGATTGCCCAGCCCTATTTGAATGTGGATGACAAACATGTTCTTCTGGAAGTTACCGGGCCCTATAAAAACCTGGATCAAATCCGGGACACTATTGTTCATACCGACTCCGACGGCAAAATATATCGTATTAAAGATCTGGATGCCCATGTTTATCATGGCTATGAAGATCCGGTGGTTTTTAAAAGCAAGGTCAACTCCAAAAAAAGCATCATTATTGTTTTTGCTATGAAACGGGGACAAAACATTGTAGAATGGGGAGATAAAATCAACAAGGCTATTGATGAAATAGCTGAAGATCTGCCCGAAGGCCTCAGCCTGGTGGAACTTTCCAATCAACCCGACAACGTGGACGCTGCCGTTCAAAACTTTATGGTTAATTTTTACGAAGCTATCATAATTGTGCTTCTTGTTTTAGGTGTGGGAATGGGCTTGAAAAACGCAGCTGTGGTAACGGTGGCTGTCCCCCTTATAATGATTGCCACTTTCGCTATGATGGGTGTTTTTGACATGGAATTACAACAGATGTCAATCAATGCCCTTATTATTTCTCTGGGTATGGTGGTAGATAACGCAATTGTTATTACCGACAACGTCGATAGGTATATTGAAATGGGTTATGATAAACTTAACGCAGCAATCAAAGGCGCCATAGAAGTTAAAATAGCCCTTTTTTCAGGCACCCTCACCACCATAGCCGCCTTTCTGCCCCTGGCATTAATGCCCGGTAATACCGGCGAGTATATCGCCTCGCTGCCCCAGGTGATTTCCATTGCGCTGGTCATATCATACATTGTGGCGATGTTTGTTTCCCCGGCAGCGGCAGCTTATTTCCTTCCCAGCAAGGAGCAAAGAGAAGCCAAAGCCAGAGAGAAGAAAAAAGAACAGAAAAGTACCTACGAGGATACTCTAAGAAAATATTATTACCCTCTTATTGATTTCACCCAGAACCATAAAAAACTGGTGGTTTTAATTCTTCTGGGACTATTTATCGGTTCGCTGGTGGTAACGGCAGTGTTTATTCCGCTGTCTTTCTTCCCTGCCGATGAAAGAGCCCAGTTTGTAATTAATGTAACCCTTCCCAATGGCTGGGATGTTTCAGGAACAGAAAAAATAGTGCAAAAGCTTGAAAACAAACTGGAAGAAATGAAAACAGTAAAATCAAAGGATGGGAAACATACCCTGGTAAAAGATTACGTTGCTTACATCGGAGGCGGTGGCCCCCGGTTTTACATAAGTATAGCCCCCCAACCCAACCAGACCAATACAGCCCAGTTTATGGTAGTAACTCCCAACAAGAAGGTTACCAATGAAACTATTGATACATTCAATGTTTTTGCCAAAGAAGAAGTAAGTGGAGCCCTGATTGAAACCATAAAATTGGAAACCGGCCCTTCAGTGGGCGCGCCCATTCAGGTTCAGATTGCCGGAACAGAAATTGAAACCCTTAAACAATATGCCCATGAAGTTGAAAAATTGATGGAAAAGAATCCCGGTGTTGAATCTTTCAGTGATAATTTTGGAATGGACTCAGAAAAACTGGTGATAAATATTGACCAGGAGAAAGCAAAAATGCTGGGGCTGACTTCTCAGGACATAGCCACTGGTATGTATGTGGGTGTAGAAGGTTACCCCATTTCAAAACTGAAAGCTCCTGAACGTCAAATTGATCTGGTTTTACGAGTTCCTGTTAGTGAGAGAAAGAATCTTAATAATATAAAATCCATGATATTTACTTCATCCAAAACCGGAATAAAACACAGGTTGGACAGTTTCGCCAAGGTTTCGTTTGAAACCCAGACCAGCGAAATCGACCGCTATCAACAGCTACGTACAATCACCGTATCTGCCTACATAAAAGATAATTATGTATCATCCCAGGTTTTAAAAGAATTGACTCCACAAATTGCGAAGATAAAAATGGAACCAGGATACAAAGTAACCTATGGCGGAGAACAGGATAAATCATCCAAAGCTTATAGCGATCTTGGGGTTCTGGCAATTTTTGCCCTCTTCCTCCTTCTTATGATCCTGTCCTTCCAATTCAAATCACTGAGAATCGGCCTGGCAATTTATCTTGCCATTCCCCTGGCTTTCATCGGCGCAACTGCAGGAATGTGGATTATGAGACAACCACTGGGGTTCATGTCGGCCCTGGGGCTCATTTCCCTGGCAGGGGTGGTGGTAAATAATGCTATTGTTATGATTGGGTTTATTCAAGATAACATGCGTCAGGGTAAGGACCTGCTGGTTTCAATTAAAGAAGCTGGGGTTATCCGATTCAGGCCTATTATGCTCACCACCTTGAGTACCCTGGGTGGCCTGTTGCCCCTGGCATTGTTTGGCGGGGTTCTTTTCACCCCCATGTGCTGGGTTATCATTTTTGGCCTTTCTTTTTCCACCATGCTGACACTGCTGGTTATACCCATGTTCTTTGTGATGTTTGGTGGCGCCAGAGATACCGAAAGACACATCAAAGATGAGCTGGAATATGAACAGGAATTGAGAAACCAACCATCGGAAGGATAGGCTTCCTGATAACTTTAAGAATATAAAAAGAGGCTGCCCTTTTCAGGCAGCCTCTTTGAATTCTTAGAAATTATCTTACTTTTTAACCAGTTCCCGTTCCTTTTTTTCCTTCAGGTTATAGAAGGCATCCATACCGGGATAAGATGCAGAATTTTCGAGTTTTTCTTCAATTCTCATTAACTGGTTATACTTTTCGGTCCTGTCCACCCTGGAGAGGGAGCCGGTTTTAATCTGGCCAACATTAGTGGCAACTGCCAGGTCAGCAATGAAGGAATCGGCGGTTTCACCAGAACGGTGAGAAATTACACAGGTATAACCTGCCCGCTTTGCAGTTTCAATTGTTTCCAGAGTTTCAGTAAGGGTTCCAATCTGGTTCAGTTTAATCAGAATGGAATTTCCCACGCCCTTCTTTATACCCTCTTTCAATCTTTCAGGGTTAGTCACAAACAGATCGTCACCCATAACCTGTAACTTATGTCCCAGTTTTTCAGTCATAAGCTTGAAGCCTTCCCAGTCATCTTCTGCAAGTCCGTCTTCGATGGAAATGATGGGATATTTTTCCACCCATTTGGCCCAGTAATCAACCATTTGTTCTGATGTCAACTTTTCACCGGTACTTTTCTTGAAATGATATTTACCATCTTCATAAAATTCGCTGGCTGCGGGATCCAGAGCAATGAAAATATCCTTTCCAGGTTCATAACCAGCTGCCTTAACAGCCTCCAGAACTACTTCAATGGCTTCGTCGTTAGACTTTACATTGGGGGAAAAACCGCCCTCGTCGCCAACGGTGGTGGAATAACCCTTGTTTTTCAAAATCTTCTTCAGGTTGTGGAATACTTCCGATCCCCACTGAATAGCTTTGGTTACAGAAGGAGCTCCGATGGGCATAATCATGATTTCCTGAAAATCAACATTATTATCGCCATGGGCTCCGCCATTCATAATATTCATCATGGGAACAGGCAGGGTGTGGGCATAAACTCCACCCAGATACTGGAAAAGGGGTAACCCCAGAGCTTCAGCGGCAGCTTTGGCAACAGCCATTGAAACACCCAGTATGGCATTTGCACCCAGTTTACTCTTGTTAGGGGTTCCATCCAGCTCCAGCATAATCCGGTCTATCTCTTTCTGCCAGATGGCATCAATTCCCAGAAGTTCGGGGGCAATAATCGTATTCACATTTTCTACAGCTTTATGAACAGATTTGCCCAGGTAATCTGATTTATCCTGGTCTCTTAATTCCAATGCTTCATGAGAACCGGTAGATGCGCCCGAAGGTACAGCAGCGCGGCCTATTGCGCCACATGCCAGCTCCACATCAACTTCCACCGTGGGGTTTCCCCGGGAATCCAAAATTTGTCGGGCTTGAATATCAAGTATTTCAGTCATTCTAAATCCTCCTGTGTTATTATAAATTTTGTGCAGTTTTATTTTATATCTTTTTTAATTGTAATTTGAAAACGAAACCTATTGGCCGGGTTTCCTGATGCCAAATAAATTCAGAAGCCACTGGGGCGCAAATTCAATGGCGCTTTCCCTGCCAAACATATATATTAACAAGTCGGCAAGCATGTTCTCAGCTACTTTATTTGCAAGTTTCATATTCTTTAT
The DNA here is from genome assembly GCA_964607865.1 of uncultured bacterium. Lineage (GTDB taxonomy): Bacteria > Vulcanimicrobiota > JAJTBE01 > JAJTBE01 > CAZSLZ01 > CAZSLZ01. The sequence goes on along the minus strand of CAZSLZ010000085.1, from coordinate 8,893 downwards.
GGCATCAATCAACCGATATTGAATAAGCATATATTCGCCTTTACCCTCGTATATCATGGCAATCGCAGCTGCGGTAATGTCCACATTGGGGTTATTAACCGCAATTATGGGCTCCACTTCAATATCTCTATTGTTTATTCGAACTAATAATTCATAGGGCAGAAACAGTTTTGTTTTTCCTTCAAAATCTTTCAGCGAAGTTTGTCTCCAGATTTTTTTCCATTTTGGAAGTTGAACAAAAACATAACTCGGATCGTTCCAGTCATAAGGCATAAATGTAGGGTTGAAAGGCATATGCTTGGAATTTTCGACTCCATGTTCCAATACAACTACCCGGCCTCCGTCAGCAACGAACCCTTTAATTAAAAAGTTATATGATTTCAATTTCGAGAACATACCAGGCCCCACCACCAGCAGACGAGGCTTTTTCTCGGACTTTTCCACCAGTAATTCCCTTTCCTTGGTAAGCTTTTCCGGTGTAAAGGGAGTATTGGGAACACCAAGGTCAACCAGAAGATGAGATATTTTTTCTTCAGGACGGTTGCCTTCATATACTATGACTTCCCGGGCAAAAGCCCGTCGCTGTTCCTTGAAGAACCAGAAACGATAAGCAATAATTGTAAGGATAACCAGCATAATTAATACAGTTATGGCTGCTCCGGCGGTAAGGAGGGGGTTCCCGATCAGGATGTCGGTATCTCGATAACGACGCCTTCCAGGTGTTTCGACCTGTTCACCCCGATCTACAGCTGTAGGATCAATTATTTCAGCATGCTTACTTCTTAAATCTTCAATTTGAACGTTAAGAACAGTATCACCCGCCACAATGAGTTCCACTTCTCTATACACTTTTCCGCCAAACAGAAACTCCTTGAAGTTGGAATAAATTGCAGTGGCATAAACATAATCTTTATCGAGTTTATCAAATCTATCAATCTGGTAAACAGTTCCGGGTTCCTTCTGGGAAATATAGACATGAAACTTTCCAAACTTTTCACTTTCTATTTCTACTACATTACATAATCTTCCGTTGGAACTGTTTTTACCCACGTATTTTATCTTCTGGGATGGATCGGTATCCTTGAGGGAAAAAGGAAATATAAGGTTCAATGGATGATAGGGGTTCAAATGAACCGAACCATCAGGATTAAACCGATCGACCAGGAAATATCTTTCATTAAATTCTTGAATTCCATTGACCCGTTCTTCATAACTTCTTTTATTCAACTGCTGTTTTTCTTCCATCAGAAAACGGTTATAGTTCTCAGCCAGAGAAATATCGTAGCCATTGTTGCTGGAAAACCTATAGGTATAATCTCCCGGTGAAAATTCGTGTAGTAACAGCCTGAATATTTTCGGGTTTTCAGTGTAGTTAATTACGCCTCCCATCCGGTCGGTAAAAACCTCTTCGTTGGAGACAGGAAATAATTCCCTTAAAAAACCGTCATCAACTCTTACAAAAGTAACTGTCCCCTGAAATTTTTCCAGTTTCTGGTTTTTCAACCATACTTCATTTAACAGGCCAATTGCAGATATTTCTGCAGGAGTGGGGCTGGGCGAAGGCTCAGAAGTGGCGGCAGGAGAAGGTTTCGGCGAAGGGGCAGGCCCTGCCGGTTTTTCCTGGGCTTCCAGAAAACCGGAAAAGGAAAGAATAAAAAACCATATGAAAATGAAATATATAAAAAATCGATATCTTTTACTCAAAAGTTAATTGTCCTCCAAATTTAAGACAAATACCGGAATATATGCAAATTAATATCAGGTTAAGAATTCTAATAAACTACCCTATTTCCTTTTTTAGAGATAATAAACAGAAAAAAAATCACTTGATTTCAATGTTTCCCAATATACTTTCCAACTCAACAACAGGCGGATCAACATTCTGGTTGTCAGAAAGTGTCCAACTTATACAATTATCGCCTTCTGAAAGCTTTTCTTCCAGTTTTCTGTTACACACAACCTTGCCCGATTTACTGCAGGCATTTATTGTCCCGCCAGTTTTTTCCGGCAATATAACCAGTATATTCCCCGAACGGGTCTTCAGCTTCAATTCCGCCGATTCTTCAAGATAATCGGGTTTAACGTTTATATTTCCCGAGGAAGTATCTATCTGAAGTTTCTCAACTGTTATCTCATCAGCTTTTGTATCTCCGCTTACAGATGTTGCCTTGATTATCCCTGATGATTTTTTCATCATGATGTCACCCGCCCGGCTATATGCGGCCAGTTTCCCCTGAAAATCAGAAATTTGCAAATTGCCAGATGTACTTTTCCATTTTATATTACCTGTGACCTCTTCAATTCTGGAATCAGCGGAGTAGCAGTCCACAACCAGATCAACCCCGCTGGCTTTAACTTCTATGTCACCACTGATTGAATAAATACTCCCCTCAACCTCACAATCTTCAATTAGAACATCCCCATCGGTGGTTTTTATTTCCAAATTCGAAACGCAATCTTTAATATTTATATCAGAATCTATACAGTTTAAAACCAAACGCGCCTCATGAATATTGCTGATAAAAATGTCCCCTGTTTTGTTTTTTAATTTAATATCTCCATTGACTCCGTCTATCTTAACATCTCCGTTAACTCCGTTGACCACCAGGTTACTTTTCTCGGCTGAACAGACTAAAATTTTAAATTTATCGTTATTTTTTTCTTTTTTTGTTAAATGAATACAATAACTCAATTCTTCTTCCCAGACAGTAACTTTGTCAACATTGTTGCTGAAAAGCAACCTGTTTTCTCCAGTTTCCTCTCCCTGCACTTCCACATCCTGTAATGGTAAATCTATGTATATTTCCTTACCGGGATCAAATTCAAAACAGGAATAACCTGGCTTATCTTCACTTTCAACAAGCTCCAGCCTGCGGGTAGCAGTTTCCCGCTGCAGTACAAGGGGCAATTTGTCTATATTTTCCTCCAGCGATTCTAATAACTTTTCAGCATCCCGGGCAGTGATTTTCTTTTCACCAATCAGTTTTAAAATTTTTTCTACCGGATCTTTCATTTTCTTTCTCCCCCATCAGCCAGTTTTCTAATCTTACCCAAAGCTTCTTCCAACTCAATTGTCCCATCTTCCAGTTCCTGTAAAACCTTCAACCTTTTACTCTTTAAATCTTCATCTTTTCTTAATCTGCCCTTTCTTTTTCCCAGGTTCTCAATTAAAGAATCCAACTTACTGCGGACAGTAGGATAAGAAACCCCCATTTTCTTCTCAACTTCTTTAATATTTCCCCGGCTGTAAATAAATATCAGAAGAAACTCCTTGTCATCAGAAGGCAGCTGGCAGAAATCGCAGCCTTCAAACTTGCCTTCAATTACGGTATGGCAAGCTGGGCATTTAAACCGGGTAATTTCAAGGCTATGTTTACAAACAGGACAATTGCTCAACATATTATTTCACCCACCTTGTTTAACATTATTAAAATTATAATCAGTTTTATTTAAATTGTCAATCAATATAATTAAACATATTGATTTTCTTATTTAAAATATTGCATACGGTATTTAAAGAGGAAATATTGCCAAAAATAGAAATAACTGGTATATTGATAAAAGAAATAATATGCCGGCAAAAAAAAGAGAAAAACAGAAAATTGATCGAACCCCCCTCCCGGTTGAAACTGTTAATATCGGCGAGATAATTGACAGTTCCCTGAAAGTTTTCGTTAAAGATATAAAAGATTATTTCCTGCTGACTGTTGTGGTTTATTCACCCATAATTTTTTTACAGGTTATACTGGTTATGCTGGTTATACTTTTTCTTCAAATCGACCAGAATCCTGAATTGATACAAGGTTGCGCAAATATTTTCATCAGTATTTTTGCATTGTTTTCCTGGGTAATATTGGTAGGCGCAGCCACAATTCTAACCATTGATATCTACGAGGGAAAAAACACCACATTTATGGAAGCTCTTAAAAGAACACCCCAGTTTATTGTGCCCATAATTTCCGTCACCATGCTGACGGGCATTGGAATGATGGCGGCATCGTTAATCTTCATCCTTATTGCAGTTGCCTTTTATTATGTCTTCAGGTTTGAACCCATTTTCGCAGTAACCATAACATCCCTATTCTCTATGGTCGGGCTTGTAATTCTCACTTATCTTGTCTTCAGCCTGAAACTGGCACCTTTTCTGGTCATCATTGAAGGCGCAACCCCCATTGAGGCGTTACAAAGAAGCATGAAACTGTTTTTTGCCAACAAGGACACCCAGTTAAAAATATTTGCAGTTCCCTTTTTATTCCAACTTCTGGCTGTAGCTTTTTTGTGGATACCTTTTGTCGGCCTTTTTGCCATTGCCCTGGAGGCGATTTCCATGGTTATGATATATTATGACGTAAGGATAAGAACAGAAGGGTATGATATGGAGCTGGAAGCTGAAAGGTTAAAGAAAAGACTCCATATGGAAAATAAGAGCCCTGATATGGTTTATACGCCGGAACCTGATTAGAGAAAATTACCAGAATTCATACCATTTGTATGGTTTCTTTTTCTTTCTGTAAGGATTTTTCAGGAAGTTCTCAACCCGCTCTTTCTCTGTTTCATCTTTTTTCGAAAAAACATATTCTTTCTCTATCTGGGGATCATAGTAAGTTAAATATATCTCATAATATTCGACAGCTTTTTCGATATTTTGTGTCCTTCTGCTTAGACTGCCAAGAATATAATAAATCCGGTAATCTTCAGGGTTATATTTCACAGCTTTCAAATAATAACCTTCGGCAAGTTTCACCCCACCAAGTATCTGCAAAACATTAGCCATATTCTTATAAATTGAGGATCTCATGACGGTTTTAGGGTCGCCTATTTTTTCGGAATTCATAACATACATATTAAACCCTATAAAAAAGAAAATCAATATAACCAGTACAATACCTGCAATAATATAGCCAAACCCGGATTTTTGTTTCTTCTCAAGATTCGCCATAGCATACAAGGGCACGTTGGCATCCTGAAACTGGTCTGAATATAGCTGAGCTTCGTGAATATTAGTTTCATTAAAATCGGCGTTGGTTACAGTGGCATAGAAAAACCTGGTTTGAAGAAGGTTGGCCCCTTTGAATTTGGTGGCTTTACAAATTGCCTCGGTAAAATCCGCTTCCACCAGAACTGCATTTTCAAGCAAAGCTCCAGTCAGGTTAGCCTTTTTAAAACTTACTCCGAATAAATTGCTGAAACTTAACTGTGCTCCCTGCATACTCGCATTTTCAAAATTTGTCTGTTCAACATTACTGTGACGAATAAGAGTGCCAACCAACCTGGCTTTACTCAAATCGGCAAAATCCATATCCACGCTGTCAAGATTATAGTTGGCCAAATCCATCCCGTGAAGGTTCGCACCCGAAAGATCGGGCCTGATATTCCAATTATCCTGACGCCACCGGTTCCATTGCTCCATGGAACTCTTCAGTATTTTTACATGCTCTTCATTCATAATTTCACTTCACTACTATTTATATAACAAAATTTATCAAAAATGAACTTGTATGTCAATTATTTCAGGCTTAACTTTATTAAAGCCTCCAGTAGGAACCGGTCAGAAAATCGGCCAGAACCCCGGCGCTGTCTTCATTGTTGCTGCTGAAACGCCGATCAAAATAAACTTTTAACAGAGGGAATTGTTTGCCTGTAATATACTTGATTCCCAAATAAGTAATATTCTTCATATCCAATATTTCTGCAAAATGCTCCAACTTTCCTTGAAATTCACCTCCTATTCCCAGACTGTCAATCAATTCCTTTGCCGTCTTAATTGGAATAACAGCATAATCAAGCTTCGTCCCCGGCGGGGCTGGATTACCCAGGCTGAAAGAAGTAAATAAACTGCCCCTGGCTTCCTTCGCTAAAAAATTATGAATTCCAATAAAATAATTAATCATGGAAGCTGGCATACCCATTTTTGCCATAATAGAAGCCAGCGCAGGTGACAGAAAAGAACTGCAACGTGAAACAGGGTTCTGGAAAAACAAACGCACATCAACCTCTTTGCCGGGCTGGAAACTGAACCCCATATAGATGAATTCATTGCGAAGAAGTAATGAAGATTCTTTCAAAAAGCCGATTAATTCGGCCCCATACCCCAATTGGCGGATTAAATCAAAAAACTGCGCGAGGGGAACCAGTTGCTGCCAATAAAGGCTCAGATCCATTGCAGCATACCCGGTTTCAAATTCAGTCTTAACCAGAAGCCTTTCATACCCCAGATTTTTGCCCACATTCAGAAAAAAGCTCTGAATGTTATCATCGATACCCCCCAGGCTCATATACCGGGCAACTTTCTCATGAAAACCCTTTCCGCTGCCCCTGGTCATAACACCCAGGCTTTGGCCATAAGGAGAAAATGAATATTCGGTGAAACCCGGCAGGTTGTTTTCAAATAACTCCAGAAAAGAGGCAAAATCTTTTCTTTCTTCAGCTAAAAACGGAGCCAGGCTGGCAATTTCATTTTTTATCCTGGCGGTTATTTCCTTATCGTTCATTTTATCTCAGGGTTTCCTTCAGAACTTTCATGTATTTCTTCATCTCATGAATTTCCTGCCTGTCTTTTTCCAGTTGCTTCTCTTTGTCCGACAACCGCCGCGAAACATCCAGCATGATTTTCTTCACATCATCCACGTCTTTTTTTATGTCCTTGCGTATCTGTTTGCCCATCTGTTTAATTCTTTCCTGGAATTCAGGGGTATCGAATATTGAATTGGTAACTTTTCCCGAAATATTCATAATTTCAGCTTCTATTTTTTCTTCCAGCTGGGGGACAATTTCCTTTATATCGGGAATTGAGCCATCCTTTTCTCTCAACAACTCCCCTACTTTCCGGGTAATTTTATCTTCGAGCTTATCAGCTATTTTACTTAAACCACCCTTCAACCCGGCAAGTTCATCAGCTTTCTGTCTCAGCTGCCGAATCTTTTCATCAGTTTCATTCTGCCTGGTTTCAAAACTTTCAATTTCTTTTTTAACAGTATTTATTTCCTTCAGAAAGTCTTTTTTAAAACTGTCAATTTTGTCAATCAATTCCTGCCTTGAAACCAAAACCTCGGTTCCGGGTTTTTCAAACAGTTTTTTTTCCAGGTATTTAAGCTTGGCAATTTCTCCCTTTAAAATGTTGTTCATCATGTTGAAAGAAGCATCTACTTCTTTTCTGATTTGCTGTTTAATATTTTGGTCCACAGAAGCTCCGGGTGTATTTTTTTTACCCGGTGTGGTTGGAGATGTTGGTTTTAAAGACTCTGAAGCAACTTTTTTAACTGGTTGTTTTTCACTGGAAAAGGATTTTTGTTCGGTAAAAATCCTCTGAACCGGCTTTGTTGTCCTTCTGCCGGTTACCACCGGCATTTCCTGGGTTTTGTAGCTGGCCTTCTCTTCAACTTCCCGTTCTTCGTATGCGCCGGTTTTGGGATTAAAAAAGACTTTTTTTTGAGCCGGCTCTGCCTGAACTGGCTCTGAAACGGTTTTCTCCTTTATATTCTCAGAGAAATTTTGAGAATCATTGTTTTCCTTCCGCTTATTTTCATCGGCGGGGGTTTTGTTTTCCTTTATAAGTGCGGATAATCCCTTGCCCAGTACTTTTTTCTTCATTCAAAATACCTCGCTACCCTCTGCTAATTTTGTGTATTTCTTTAACGGTCAATTTCATCCTTCAAGTTAACTGTCAAAAGCCCACCCAATTTATTCATTAAATTTAGAAATAGGTATTGACAAAATAAAAATTATGTATTATTCTACTTCGTGGAAAAGATTTATACGGGTAGGTGGCCGAGTGGTTAAAGGCAACAGACTGTAAATCTGTCCCGCGATGCGGTACGGAGGTTCGAATCCTTCCCTGCCCATTTCAGAAAGATAGCAACCCAGGTTGCTATCTTTTTTTGTTAACAAATTGTAAACCTTGGGAATTTAAAAGGATTTTGCTTCCTGAAAAGTAATATAATGTTACAAGGAAATAAATTTGAAATTATTACAACTGAGGAGCAACAGCAATGATATTAACATTACATCGAAGATATCCTGACGGCAACAGCTGGGAAATTGACCCCAGCCCTATAGGAACCATTACAATCGACCGCAGCAGCATCGAGTTGGAAATGGACGATTCCCCTATTAAAATTCAGATTGAAAAAATCCTTTCCAAACCCATTACTTACATCGACGGTTTATTCAGCGAAGATGGCGAGCCCACAATCTTAAAGACTGTGAACCAGGAATCTGAGGACTATATTGAAGCATTAATTTCAGAATTAAAACGCTTTAATATTGAAGCTCGAAAAAATATTCCTGCCATGGTTTAAACAAAACATTATTTTTATGAATTTTACAAACAGGCTTAAATACAGCCTGTTTTTTTTAATAAAAAAAAATCGCTTTAAAAGAGTATTACTGGATTTGCCGTAAATAGCATAAATAGTGTAGAGTAATAAGTCAGGCTTGAAGGAGTGAAAACAGCATGGTTACCCTGACCAGAGCAGCTGCAGAGAGCATTCGGAAAAGAAGACAGAAAAAATATACCAGGTTGAAAATGAGCCAGAATGATTTCGACAGAGGATATCTGATAGAATATACCGATGATCCCTCCAGTGATGATGTTCTCTATTTGAGTTACGGAATAAAGATTATAGTTGACAGTAATACCAGAAAAAAGTTCGACCGGCTGAAAGTGGACTATGTAGGTAAGAATGGTTCTGGTACTTTTGTCTTTTCAGAAAAATAAATTTTTCAGATTATTGACAAATTTTTTTCCTTCTGATATATTATTAACACAGTTAAATGATTGTGAAAGTAGAAGCGACCGCTTCTCGCCTTATCGGCGCAATATATGCTGCTGAAAGGTTTTAAAACAGTTTTGTTTATGTAGAAGCGGCGTAATGTCGCTTTTTAATTTTTGAAG
>CAZSLZ010000084.1:0-14587 GCA_964607865.1 uncultured bacterium | reverse complement strand
TTTTTGCGGTGGGCTGGGACGGCACTATCTGCCATTACAACGGTTTCAGCTGGGATGCTTCTTCTGAATCAAGCCAGGAACTGGCAGGTTTATGGGGAGCTTCCACCAACAACCTGTTTACCTCGGGAACCAACGGAGCCATATTGCATTATGATGGAAACGACTGGCAGAGTTTTGCTTCGCCCACAACTCAAACCCTGGTGGATATCGATGGGATTTCCAGTAACCAGATTTATCAGTCGGGTTATTCGGGAACAGTTCTGCGTTTTGACGGAAATGACTGGAGTACTCTTAATACCAATACCAACCAGGACCTTTATCGCCTCTGGGTTTCCCAGAATGAAAATGTCTATGTAGTTGGAAACAACGGAACAATTTTACGATACAACAGACCGTAACTTAAAAATGTTATGCTAATTCCCAAATAACTTTAACGATTGTTGAAAGAAAAAAACGAAATCTACAAAGAATTCGTCATCGCGGGGAGGGTCAGCGACGTGCCCCATTAAGAATGGGGGAATATATTATTCGCATTATAACTGGGAAAAAAGCGAAAGGTTTGTTAGCTCACAGACGCAAGGTAAGTGGGTAAGGAACCAACCCTAATAAGCCGTCATCACGAGCATCCGTATGGATGCGTGGTGATCTCTGCGCCTCTCAGGTAAGTGGGTAAGGAACCAACCCGATCTAAATTGAGATTGACATGGTTTCTACGAAACCTCGCATGACGTCATTTCTTTAGATTGCCACGCCTCTTATAGGCAAGCAAGAACTCCTTTTTTAGGTTGTCACACCCTACCAGGGCTCACCAGGATGAATTTTCAGTCCGTGAGAAGTGAAACCTGCCTGAGGATAAACTTTGTTGTGAAAAACCTGTTCCCCGGTTCCAAAACGGATTCCCAATAGCAAAATTCGGTTTTTAAAAAAGGAGCCATCCTTTTCGGATAGCTCCTTTTTTGTTTATCTTTTCCAATCAGGCTTCCACAGTTTCCATGCTTTTTATTTTTTTCAAGGCTATATTTATAGATTTCTCATCAAACTCAATAGTTTTCTTAATGTCAAAATCTGCATCGGGTGAATCGCCAGAAAAACTTATCATTTCCAAAGCCAAGACTTCCGATTTTATATGGTCGGCAAATTCTTCCATTACTTCTGCCAGATTGCCGGTAGATGAATAATAAACGTGGATCCGGTCGGAAACATGATAGTCAGCTTCTTTTCTAAGATCCTGAATTCTGTGAATTAACTCCCGGACCTGGCCTTCCTTTATCAGTTGTTCGCTCAGCCGGGTATCCAGGGCAACAATCCAGTTGTCATCTTCAACCACTGCCAGATGTTCCGGGGAGGCAGTTTCCACCAGGATCTCATCTTTGGTAAGTTCATATTCCTTGGCGTTGGCCTCTATTACAAAAGATTCACGGTCGATTATAGTTTCCCTGATCTCATTATCCGAAAGTTCTTCCAGGGCGGTTCTAACCTTTGGCGCATCGCCACGCAATCGTTTGCCCAGCAGGGTAAGGTTGGGTTTAACTTTGTAAACCATAAGATCGCCGGAATCCGGGGAAGTGTATTCCACTCCCTTCACGTTAAGTTCTTCTTTCAGGATATCCAGAAGTTTTTCATTCAGTTTTCTTTCGCCGGAACCTTTATAAGCCACCACAATCTTTTCCAGAGGCTGGCGGATCTTTATTGCCGATGCGTTTCTTGCGCTCCTGCCAAGTTTTACCACATCAATTACATCCTGCATTTCATCTTCCAGGGCCTGATCAATCAAATCTACTTTTGATTGGGGATACTTGCACAGATGAATTGACTGGGGGGCTTTTTCATCCACAGAGCGAACCAGGTTCTGGTACATCTCCTCGGAAAGGAAGGGCAGCATGGGCGCATAGAGCTTAACCAGTGTAACCAGGGCATTGTATAGTGTCAGGTATGCCACAGTTTTGTCATCATCGTTTTCGCTCTTCCAGAAACGGCGCCGGCCGGTACGGATATACCAGTTGGAAAGATCGTCGATAAATTCCTCCAGCATTCGCATTACAGGGGCAACCTCATAATTTTCCATTCGTTTATTGCATTTTTTCATCAGGCTGTTAAGTTTTGATAATAACCACTTGTCGATAAGCTGCATTTTAGACTTGTCCAGTTCAACTTCAGTGGGGTTGAAACCATCTACGGCTGCATAGGTTACAAAGAAACTGTAACAGTTCCAGTAGGTGAGCATCTTTCTCAGAATTTCATGTCCCAGGTTGAATCCAAAGTTCAGGTTATTGTATGGGTTGTGGGATGCAAAGATGTATCTCATTACATCAACGCCCATTTTTTCCGCTGCATCTTCAAACCAGATGGCGTTTCCGGCGCTTTTGTGCATATCGTCGCCCTTTTCATCTTTAACCAGGGCATGGCCCAGAATTGTCAGGAATGGAGGTTTGTTTTCCATTACCGTGCTCATAGCCAGCAGGGAATAGAACCAATTTCGAAACTGGCCGGGGAAACATTCAGTGATAAACTCGGCGGGGAACCATTTTTTCCAGTATTCATGATCTGTAAGATAATGAAGGGTAGAGTAAGGGACGATGCCCGCATCCAGCCAGGGGTTTCCTACATCGGGAATTCTGCTGGTTATTTCGCCGCATTTGGAACATTTGACTTTGACCTTGTCAATATAAGGTTTATGGGGTGAATGGCCTTCAAATTCTTCCCAACCTTCCACTGCCCGTTTCTTCAATTCTTCCCTGGAACCTATCACGTCGAAATTACCGCATTCATGGCAATTATAAATGGGCAGGCATAAGCCCCAGTAACGTTTTTTGGAAATACACCAGTCGTGCATATTCTTCAGCCAATCCAGTTCACGGTCCATGCCGTATTCGGGCATCCAGCGAATCTGCCGGGTTACATCCATTATCTGGTGGCGCAGTTCATCCATATTTATGAACCATTCGTCCACCAGCCGGAAAACCAGCTCCCGGCCACAGCGCCAGCATACAGGATAGCGGTGGGTATAATCTTCCAGTTTGTAGAGAATATTTTTTCTCTTCAGGCTGTCGAAAATTTTGTCGGCAACTTTCTCGGCATGCATTCCAGTGAGCCAGTCGAATCCCAGTACGTATTGCCCGTTTTCATCCAGGGGAGCGATAACCGACAAATTATATTCCTTGGAAAGGGCAAAGTCTTCCTTACCGCAACCCGGCGCAATATGAACAATACCTGTCCCTTCGCTTTCGGTAATCTCTTTCCAGGGAATTACCTTGTGAACCACATCTTTTTGTGCCGGCAGTTCATCGAAGGGGCCGTGATATTCCCATCCCAGCATCTTTTCGCCGGTGAAGGTATCAAGAATTTCATAATCGCCCTTGAGAATATTTTTCAAACTTTCCATGAGGTAATGAATTTCTTCGCCTTGCTTCACCTTGATATATTTCATCTCAGGGTGAACAGCAGCTGCGGTGTTGGAAGTCAGGGTCCAGGGGGTGGTGGTCCACACCAGCAGGCTTTCGTTTTTACGGCCTTTCAATTTGAATTTTACAAAGACTGACCGATGGGTTAATTCCTTGTAGCCTTCGGTTACAATTTCGTGTTCCGACAGCGCAGTCCCGCAGCGGTGGCACCAGGGCATAACATCGCTTCCCCTGTAAACCCAGCCTTTTTCATGGCATTTTTTCAAGAAATGCCAGATGGTGTAGTTGTTTTCATCGGACATGGTGTAATAGGAGTTATCCCAGTCCATCCAGTAACCCAGTCTTTTAGACTGTTCAGTCTGAATTTTTGAATATTTCTTTACCCGATCCTTACATTTCTGAACGAATTTTTCAATTCCGTATTCTTCAATATCTTTTTTTGTTTTAAACCCCAGTTCTTTTTCAACTTCAACTTCCACCCATAACCCCTGGCAGTCGAAACCATTCTGGTACCGGGTCTTTCTGCCGTGCATGGCGTTATATCGCTGAAAAAGATCTTTATAGGAACGTCCCCAGGCATGATGAACGCCCATGGGGTTATTGGCGGTGATGGGGCCGTCAAGGAATGACCATCTGGGGCCATCCTTATTCTGTTTTCTCAACTTGTTGAAAATGTCTTCCTTTTCCCACCAGTCCAGATATTTATGTTCAATATCGATTATTTTAAGTTTCCCTGCATCTTTAAACATGGCAATCTCCTTATTGTCAGTTTTACACTTTTCACATTTTTTGCAAAAAAATAATCACTCCTGCTTTTAATAACATAAAGAGTAAAAATTTTAAATAGATTATCATATTATATGGTAAAGATCAATATACCATTATAAATAACAAGCAAATTAATCATAATTGTTTCGTTTTTTTTGTGAAACATAATCGAAGCACAATAAACCTTTAAATTATCTTAACAATTGCTTTTGACTGTTTCCAGGATATTGTTTCAGTAAAAACGAAACTATATAATATCTACCGGCTGTATGGAGGAATAGATGTCGGATTTTTTTAACAACTACAATCCTTTTTTTGTTGTGCCCCACGATGAAATGGACAGTTACCCCGAGGTGGATCAACTTCCCCTTTATATTTCTTTTATCTGGAATTTTCATCAACCTTTATATAAAGATGTAAAGACAAATATCTTCGAGTTACCCTGGGTCAGGCTTCAGGCTGTTAAGTCATATTATCCCATGGCATCTTTTTTGAAAGACTACAATTATATAAAGGGAACTTTCAACCTGACTCCTTCGCTTATCGACCAGTTAAAAGACTACCAGGACGGTATGCGGGACAGGCATTTTCTTATCTCGGAAAAACCTGCTTCCCAACTTACCGAAACAAATAAAAATTTTATAATACAGAATTTCTTTATCAACCCCAAATTTGCAAAAATAGGAACCGAGCCGGCTTTTGAACATTTAAGAAACCTGGAGGACAGGGCAAAATCTGCTTCCGGCGAACTTTCCACCTCAGATTGGGCTGACATTCAACTCCTGCACAACCTGGCATGGATTCACCCTGCATTGAGAGAAGATAACACTGTTTTAAGAAATCTTGCCAACCAGCCGGGCGGTTATACTGCGGAAGAAAAGAAATATGTTCTCGATTTTCATATAAGAACCGTTACCGGCGTAATAAAGATTTTCAAGGAAATCCAGGATGCCGGCAAGGCCGAGATTATTACCACCCCTTATTATCATCCGATTTTGCCTTTAATTGTAGATAATTATGTCGCCCGCAGGGTTTCAAATAAAATTCCCCTGCCGGGGAAACATTATAAATTTCCCGATGATGCAAAATATCATCTGGAAAAAGCCAGGATGCACTATAACAGGCTTTTTGAAAAGGAGATAATCGGTTTGTGGCCCCCAGAACTGGCGGTAAGCCGGGAGATAATTCCCATTGTAGCAAGAGAGCGGTTTAAGTGGATGGTGGCAAACGAAACCAACCTGGAAAAAACACTTCAAATGTCATTGCGCAGTGGCGAGGAACGCAAACCGCCGGAGCAGGGCAGCCTGATATATGTACCCGGCACCACACCTGAAGAATTGGCTTTTCCTCATTATTTATACCAGCCATATCGGGTGAAATCCCAGAACTGTACCGTGGTGATTTTTTTCCGTGATCAATCTATTTCCGATAATATTGGTATTTACTATTCGTCTATGGATGGGAAAGAAGCTGCCGGGCATCTTTTGAACAGGTTGCTGGAGGTATGGAGCCAACTCAGGGAAAGAAGGCTTCCCTATGTTGTAACCATTGCTCTGGATGGAGATAACTGCTGGGAAAATTACACTGATGATTCCCGAACTTTTTTGCGAACCCTGTATGATAACCTGGATAAAAATCCCAACCTGGAAACCACCACTCCCCAGGATTTCTTAAGCCAATTCGGCGCCCGCCACACCCTCCCCGATCTTGCGACAGGCTCATGGAATACCGGTTCTCTGAACCGCTGGATAGGCACTCCCGCAAAAAACAAGGCATGGGATTATCTTTATCGGGTTAGAAAGGACCTGGAAAAATTCAGCAGGGAAATTAAAGACAGGGAATTATTGAAGTCGGCATGGGAGGCGCTTTACACCGCCCAGGGCAGCGATTATATCTGGTGGCTCGATTCCACCCCCAATGAGCTTGCCAGCCCCTTTGACGATCTTCTCAGGTTGCATCTTTCCAATATTTACAGTAAGTTGGGTAAGGAAATTCCTGAATTTCTCAACGAACCTCTACTGAATAACAGTAATTAAAGTTAAGGTGAATTTATGGATACAGCAAGAATTGGCGAAAAATTTATAGAACTGGTGGAGATAATGGCGCGTTTGCGGGGCGAACAGGGGTGTCCCTGGGATAAAAAGCAGAACCACCGGTCTTTAATGCCCTATTTAATTGAAGAAACCTATGAAGTCCTGGAATCAATAGAAGATGAAAAACCCGGGGAGCTGGCTGAAGAACTGGGTGATCTGATGCTTCAGATAGTTTTTCACTCCGAGATCGGCCGTCAGGCTGATGAATTTAATATTTGCGATGTATTGGACTCTATCAACCAGAAACTTATTCGCCGACATCCCCATATTTTTGGTAATGTGGAAGTTGAAAACGCAGAAGATGTGGTAAGGAACTGGGAAGAGATCAAATTAAGGGAAAAAAATAGAAAACCCCGCAAATCGTTGATGGACGGGATCCCCCAGGGTATGCCCGCACTTTTATATGGACGGCGTTTGCAGGAAAGAGCTGCCGGGGTGGGGTTTGACTGGCCTGACATAAATGGGGTGCTTGAAAAAGTTGAAGAGGAGATTGCCGAGTTAAGAGAAGCTTTTGAAAATGACAGAAAAGAAGAAATTACCGATGAACTGGGAGATCTTTTGTTTGCGCTGGTCAATATTGGGCGTTGGAAGAAGGTAAATCCCGAGGAAGCTTTGAGAAAAACCTGCAAGAAATTTGAACGCCGTTTCAAGGTTATAGAGGAAGAAGCAGAAAAAAGGGGAGTCAGCCTGTCCGATATGGATCTTTACGAAATGGAAGATATCTGGCAGAAGAGCAAAAAACTGGAAAAATAACCCCGGTTTCAATTTTTACCTCCTGAGAAAATCTACAGGAATTATTCAATTTAATGTTTAATAAACTCTTACCATATAATATACTTTTATAAGCATAGATTTATTCGGGAGGTTCCAGATGCCAGCAGTAGGTAAAAATTTAATTCGGGTAGATTCCAGAGAGAAGGTAACCGGCGAAGCAAAATATATTGAAGATATTAATTATACCAATCAGTTGCATAGCAAAATTGTATTTTCCACTGTTCCACATGGAAAAATAAAATCCATCGATTTTGCAGAAGCTCTGAAAGTTGACGGAGTTGTGGACGTCATAACAGTAAAGGATGTCCCCGGAAAAAACCATGTTCATATAATTATGGATGATTACCCCATATACGCCGAGGATAAGGTTAAATTTACCGGCCAGATTGTGGCAATGGTGGTGGCGGAAACCGCGGCAGCTGCTGAAGCGGGCAGAGATCTGGTTGAAGTTGAATATGAACCTCTGGATTACAGCCTGGAAATTCTGGAAAGCATTAAAAAAGATGCAGTAAAAATTTACGGTGACGACAACATTTTTAAAAAATACCAGGTATTGAAGGGCGATACTGACTCAGCTTTTAAAAACGCCGATATAATTGTTGAAAATGAATACCGCACCGGTTATCAGGAACACGCCTATATAGAAACCCAGGGTGTTCTGGCATTGCCCGGCCATGACGGTTCCATGACCATCTACGGTTCCATGCAATGCCCTTTTTATGTTCACGATGCCGTTACCGATACCCTGGGGATACCCTCCAGCAAGGTTCGTATAGTTCAGACCGTTACCGGCGGCGGCTTTGGCGGCAAGGAAGATGTCCCTTCCCTCATTGCGTCAGCTGCAGCAGTTGCAGCCCATAAAACCAAACGCCCATGTAAACTGATTCTTACCCGTGAAGAAGATATCATGGCTATGTCCAAGAGGCATCCTTCTCTTACAAGGTACAAAACGGCTGCTGATAAAGACGGAAATCTGCTGGCTATAGATGTTACTTATTATCTGGATGCCGGTGCATACAGCACCCTCAGCCCTGTGGTTCTTTGGCGGGGCGCAGTTCACGCACTGGGGCCCTATCGATGCCCCAATATAAAAGTTCATGCCTACGCCGTAGCTACCAATAAGGTGCCATGCGGAGCTTACCGGGGTTTTGGGACTCCCCAGATTCTGTTTGCCCATGAATCCCAGATGGATGCCCTGGCAGATAGATTGAAAATGGATCCCTATGAATTGAGATCCAGAAACGCCCTGAAATTTAACGAAGAAACCATCACCGGCCAGAAACTGAATCAGAGTTTCGGTTTGGATAAAGTTATGGAACAGGCCCACGAAAAATCGGGCTGGGATAAAAAACGCCGGGAATTTGGATTTGACAAAGGGGCTGGCGATATCCGAAAAGGCATAGGAATGTCAACCATATTTTATGGTGTGGGCCTTGGCGCCGGTGGTAAGTATATAGCCCGGGCAGGCGCCTATGTGGAAGTTTACAAGGACGGTTCCCTGTCGCTGGCGGTGGGGACCACGGAAATGGGCCAGGGTATGCGAACTGTGCTTTCCCAGATTGCCTCCGAAGAAATGGGGGTGCCCCTGGAAAAAGTTCATATGTTGGAAACCGATACCACCAGGGTTCCCGACAGCGGCCCCACGGTAGCTTCCCGATCTACGGTAATGTCCGGCAACGCCATTCTTGAAGCATGCAGGCAGCTGAAAACCCGCATGGCGCCGGTGGCTGCCAGGATACTTCAGGCCAAGCACCAGGAAATTGTTTTCAGGGATGGCAAGGTCTTTGTGGAGGATTATCCCGACTGGGCAATTACTTTTGACAGGCTGGCTGAACAATGTGTGGCGGAAAAAATTCACCTGGGCCAGCAGGGATGGTTTGAAGCTCCCTATACCAGCTTCGATGAAGCTAATGGCCAGGGCTGGGCATATTTTACTTACGCTTATGCCTGTAATGTGGCTGAGGTAAGCGTGGATATAAAAACCGGCGCAGTTACAGTGGACCGGTTGACTGCTGCCCATGACGTAGGCAAGGCGATT
Organism: uncultured bacterium; assembly: GCA_964607865.1. Classification (GTDB taxonomy): domain Bacteria; phylum Vulcanimicrobiota; class JAJTBE01; order JAJTBE01; family CAZSLZ01; genus CAZSLZ01. The sequence goes on along the minus strand of CAZSLZ010000084.1, from coordinate 5,513 downwards.
AACCCCGTTCTGGTGGAAGGCCAGATCGAGGGTGGCTCTATGCAGGGAATGGGTTACGGAGTAGTTGAAGATATTATTCATGATGAAAAGGGAAATATTATCAACCCAAATTTCTCTACCTATATTATCCCCACTGTCAAGGATGTTCCTGAGATTGAATCTGTGATTGTTGAGGAACATTTCCCTAGAGGGCCTTTCGGGGCTAAAGGTTTTGGCGAACAACCCCTCATGGGCATAGCTCCCGCTGTGGTGAATGCCATTGCTCATGCTACCGGAACCCGGCCAGACAGAATTCCTGCCATACCAGAAAGAATTGTTCATTGGATACAGGAAAAACAATAAAAAAATGATAATTAAATAAAAAATAATAACAGTATAAAGGAGATTATTATGGCAAAAAAACGAGAAAAGAAATTGGCCATCCTGGTGGGCGGAGGCCCGGCGCCGGGAATCAATTCTGTAATTTCATCCGTGGTCATTAAAGCTCAGAATTCTGATTTTGATGAAATCATCGGATTTATTCAGGGGTTCAAATATCTCTGTAAGGGAGAACCCGATCCCCATAAGATCTTAACCACAGAAGACGTAAGCAGGATTACCGTAACCGGGGGTACATACCTGAAAACCTCACGGGCAAACCCTTCAAAGTCAAAAGATATGCTGGAAAACGTGGTCCGGGTTTTCCGGGTATTGGGAATCACCCACCTGGTCAGCATCGGCGGCGAAGATACAGCGTTTTCCGCCATGAAAGTTGCCGAACACGCCGCAGAACAGGGTTACAAGGTTCAGTCGGTTCACGTCCCGAAAACAATCGATAATGACCTGCCCCTGCCCCATGGCATTCCAACTTTCGGTTACGAAACCGCCCGATCCTTCGGCGCCAGAATCGCATCAATACTTTCCGAGGATGCCAGCAGCACAGGCCGTTGGTATATAGCTGTGTGTATGGGAAGAAAAGCAGGCCATCTGGCTCTGGGAATCGGAAAAAGCGCTGCTGCTACCCTGACTCTCATTCCTGAAGAATTCCATATGCACTGCACCGATAAGACTGTCATAGATACCATAGTCGGGGCGGCGTTTAAAAGAATGGTTTATGGAAAAAATCATGGCCTGTCCATTGTGGCTGAAGGCTTTCTGGAATTAGAAGGCTTCTTTGAAGGTATCGAAGATGTACCCAAAGACGAACATGGCCATCCTGTCCTGGCGGAAATTGATTTTTCTGGACACCTGAAACATAAAGTTCAGGACAGATTGGCGGAATTTGGATACAAGATGAGAATCGTGGAAAAAGATATCGGCTACGAACTCCGCTGTGTACCTCCGGAATCTTTTGATATCGAATATACTCGCAACCTGGGTTGCTCCGCGGTAGATTTCCTGCTGGACGGCGGATCGCAGGCAATGATCACCATTCAGGGAGATCAAGCCGTGCCTGTTCCCTTCAATAAAATGTTCGATCCGGTCTCCGGTAAGGTGAAAGTCAGGACTGTTGATACCAACACAGCTTTCTTCAAGGTTGCTCAGCAATACATGGTGCGATTGGTCCCCGAAGATTTCGAGGACGAGGACCGTTTGCTGGCACTTTCAGAAGTAGCAGGCGTAACCCCGGAAAAATTCAAGGAAGAATTTTACCATGTAGTGGAACATATGATTAAATAAAATCACAATGAAACCGAAAATTCAAGGCTGTCTTAAGAGGCAGCCTTTTTATGTTTTTTTGTGGCTGGAAATGACAAACTGAATTGATACTTTTTGCCAGGAATTTGCCCCATTAAGAATGTGGGAATCCCAATTAAGAATTGGGGAATATATCGTTCGCATTGTAACATTGAAATGATAGCTATTATCAGCATCAATTTAATAAGAGTGAAACCATCCTGTTTCTTCATGGAACACCCATTTTTAATTTTATGTATAAAATAGAGCAGAAAAAAATGATGATTAACGAACTTTATAAAAAAATTAAAAAAGTTAAAATACGCAACGGCAGTCAGAATTGTGAGCCTCATCACCAATTTTGGTATTTTGTTATGTTACAATTAGTGAAGCTGAAATAAGGGAAGATTATTCATCAGGGATAACCTGATGATTATCGTAGAGTCGGGCTGGCAAACACTCTTCACCTGCCAAAGTTACCTGGCTCTACTCTTTTCTTTTCGGGTTCTGCCAATTCAGCCAAAGAAGTTTCAGGTTTCAGGGCGTAAGCTTTCTTGCGAATTGCAGGCTCGTAATTACTGCAAATTCTTATGGCGTGGTCAAATTTTTCCATCGCCTGCTGTGGTTTGTTGGCAAACATGTAAGCTAAACCCTGGTTCATCAATATTCCTGGGTGTTCGGGATGTATTTTTTCAATATTACGGTATAAATCCATGGCCTGATTCAGCTTTCCTTTTTCAGCAAAGGCATTGGCTTTGGGCAGATCTTCCAGGCCTTTTTCCCTGCCTTTTAATGACTTGAATTTTGTGTAGATTGAAACAGGGACTCCCAGAAAAAATATAAGGTTTGTCAAAAGAGTTTTTACAAAAATCGAATGTGCGCATTTGTCACAGGCCAGTTTCTTGTTGTAACTGAAATAATAAACCACTAGTAAAAACAGGAAATAAAATTCGTGGTGTTCGCTGATTCTACCGAAAAAACCACAGTCAATGCAGATTCGGTAATTATTGGGAACCTCCGGTTCCATTCTATCTTTAAAAATCGCCTGGCAATAATAACAGTAGGTATATTTACTTTCTTCATAAAAGGTTAAGTCTATGGTTGATTTACAATCAGGGCACTGGATACTTCGGGCATGCTCCTGTTTTCCTTCCTCATGAAGGTCGGCAAGTCTTTTTTTAAATTGAATTTTGGAACAATTCTGGTTTAAAGAATTGGCAATTTCTGTAGCCGGCATCCCGTAAATGTAAAGTTCCAGCCTGTCTTCCTTAACGTTTTTGGAAATCTCTGAATCAAACTGAAGAAGTTGATCTACATATAACAATAACCTGTTCCCCAGACCTGAGCTGCACACTATGTTTTTAAGGGGAAGGTCTTTGCCGTCAAGCCTGAATATGTCTCTGTTTAAATCTGCAGGCGAGGAGAAAATGTTTTTCCAGAAATCTCCATTCACATATCTGAATTTGAATTCATATCTATCTTTCATAACGTCACCCATTCCTATGTTGATAATAATTTCCATTTTTTTTTAATGGAATCCTACAATTTTTTTATATTAATAGAAGTTTTTTGTTTTACTACAGTTAATGGGTTTATTGGAGGATTTTCTTATAAAAAAAAAGAAAAACTTCTTAAGTAAAAGCGTCAAATATGACAATTATAAAGCGGTAATGTTGAGGCATTTCCGCTTTTTGAATATTTACAGTGTTGAAGGGAGAAATTACCATGACAAGGGAAAAAACCAACGCAATTATTGAAGAAACTGAAAAATACAGTGCCCGGAATTATCACCCCCTGCCAATCGTAATAGACTATGGGGAAGGCATCTGGGTGACTGACGCCGACGGAAACAAATATATGGATATGCTGGCGGCATACTCAGCTGTTAACCAGGGACACCGTCATCCCCGGATTCTTCAGGCTGTGAGAGATCAACTCGAACAGATTACCCTGACTTCCCGGGCTTTTCACAACGACAAAATGGGAAGTTTTCTGAAACTGCTGTGCCAAGCCACGGGGTACGAAAAAGCTCTGCCCATGAACACCGGTGCTGAAGCTGTGGAAACCGGCATTAAAGCTGCCCGTAAATGGGGTTATTTGAAAAAGAAGGTAGATGAAAACAAAGCGGAAATAATTACTGTAGAAAACAACTTTCATGGCCGGACAACTACAATTGTGGGTTTCTCTACCGAAAAGCAGTATAAGCTTGGTTTCGGCCCATTCACTCCGGGTTTTGAAACCATTCCCTATAATGATGCTGAAGCTCTGGAGAAGGCCATAACCCCCAACACTGTGGCTTTTCTTGTTGAACCTATACAGGGAGAGGGCGGAGTTATAATTCCTGATGAAGGATATTTGAAGAAGTGTTTTGATATATGCGAAAAGAATAATGTTCTGTTTATGGCTGATGAAATTCAGACCGGTTTTGGGCGTACCGGCAAGATGCTTGCCTGCGACCACGAAGGGGTTAAACCCCATATAACACTGGTTGGAAAAGCTCTGGGCGGTGGCGTTTATCCCGTTTCTGCAATGTTGTCTGACAATGACATCATGGAAGTTTTTACTCCCGGCGATCATGGATCCACCTTTGGGGGAAACCCTCTGGGAAGTGTGGTGGGAAAAGCGTCTCTCCAGGTGCTGATTGATGAAGAACTACCGGAACGTTCCATGGAAATGGGAGAATATTTTGTCAGAAAACTGACAGAGATTGACAGCCCTCATGTGAAGGAGATAAGAGGAAAGGGGCTTATGATTGGTGTGGAAATAAGAAGGGAGTCAGGAACCGCTCGTCCGTATTGTGAAAGATTGATGGAAGAAGGAATTCTGGCAAAGGACACCCATCACCAGGTAATCCGTTTCTCGCCTCCGCTGGTAATAACAAAGGAAGAGATTGACTGTGCAGTTAATATAATTAGAAAAGTGTTAACCGAGAAATAAATGGTAATATTGAAATAAAAAAGCAGGAGAACTATTGACCCCATGGAAAGTTTATGCTAAAATATGATTTGCTTGCGCGGAGAGGTGGCCGAGTCGGCTTAAGGCGGGCGCCTGCTAAGCGTCTGTAGGGTTTTAAGGGCCCTACCGTGGGTTCGAATCCCACCCTCTCCGCCACTCAATTCAGAATTGAGCAACAAATCAATAATTACATAGTTTAATCATACAAACCCCGCCAGATGGCGGGTTTTTTAGTTTCCATACACTTCTGTGACTACGGTAAGCCCATAGTTACAATATTTTAGGGCCTTTCTGGCAACTTCTATATCACAGCGGAATTCGCAAAGTCAGAGAAGGGAAAGTATTTTGCCATTTCTAACTCAATAGTATCATGTAACTTACTTCAATAGAGTTAACAATTTTAATATAAATATTTCAAAAACTTTAATCACATGTTTACTAGTTTTATTCAATCCATGGTCCGCAACCTGGCGCCCCGCAACAACAAGGCTTAATTCCCGAGGCTGACCAACATCTGTTGACAATATTTGCATAACACATACCGCTGTTTAACATTCCTGTTTTTTCCTGCAAAATTTCAGAATGACAACTCGAATCTGAATGATATGCAATCATCCTGCTTCTTCCTTCTGATCCATAACAAATTTTAACTCTATAAGGCGCCCTGTTATCGGGGCATGTGGGCATGGAAGCCAAATAATCGGGTATTAGTTCTGGTGGATTGCTACTATTATTAATTTCGGTATTGGGGTGGTCAGCAGCAAACATTATAAATGTTGTGCCCAGAGCTTTGAGATTACCTATACAAGCATTGAATTCAGCCTGTTCTTTGGCCTTGGTAATATTGGGCACAATTATTGACGCCAATATTGATATAATTGCGATAACTATCATAAGCTCAA